>PWLR01000082.1 GCA_003558435.1 Nitriliruptoraceae bacterium
CCGAGCCGCTCCGCAGGTCCTTGGCGAGCAGCTTCCCTGTCGACAGCGCCGGCGGGGATTGGTCGTGTGACGCCGCCGCCCTCGCCGCCGAGCCCTTCACACACCAGGCCGAGTACCCCCGCCCGACCACACCGCCCGACCCCTACTCCGCAACTTCCAACACTGCGGGTTACCGGTATGTCCTCGGGCGAACCCATCACGGTCGTGTCACGGCGCCTCGGTCACGCGTCCGTGAGCATCACCCTCGACGTCTACAGCCACGTCCTGCCGACCGACGACCGGGACACCGCGGCGCGAACGGCAGCGTTCATCCTGGGACGCTGACCGGACGCCGAGCGGTTTCGTTGCCAAAATGTTGCCACGGACGCGATCGAGAGCCGCAGAACGGCGCCCAGAGGGCCCTGAACGCCGTATCCGGTGGCTGGGGGGCAGGGGATCGAACCCTGGATTCCAACTCCAAAGGTTGGCGTGTTGCCGGTTACACCACCCCCCATCGCCCGGTGGCGCGCACGCTCCCGAGCGGAGGCGAGGGTAGTCGCCCGCTGGCTGCGGGTGTGCTCACCGCTGGGCGAGCTCGGGACCACCCGCCGGGGAGATCGCCACCTCGACACGGTCGAAGTCCGACGCCAGACGCTCGGCCATGGCGTTCGCGTCCTGCGCGGTAGCCGCCAGGGCGACCAGCGTCGGCCCGGACCCGCTCACCATCGCCCCCAACGCGCCGGCGTCGAGCATCGCCTGCCTGCGCTCCGCGAGGTCCGGCAACAGATGCACTGCTGCGACCTCGAGGTCGTTGTGGAGCGCCGCGCCGAGCGCTTCCGCGTCGCCGGTGCGCAGGGCCTGCAGGACCGCGTCGGGTTCGACGTCGGACGGCCCCGACACCTCATCGAAGGCCCGGTAGACCTCCGGGGTGGACAGCGAACGGTCGGTGATGCCCACCACCCAGTGGTAGACGCCCCGGGTCAGTACCTGCGCCGTCGAGGTCCCCGTGCCGGTAGCGAGCGCGGTGCCTCCCATGATGCAGAACGGCACATCCGCCCCCAGCAGACCGGCCAGATCCCGCAGTTCCCCCCGGTCCAGCTCGGACTCCCACAGGCGATTGAGCGCGATCAACGCCCCGGCCGCGTCGGCCGAGCCGCCGGCCATGCCCGCCGCCACCGGGATGCGCTTGGTCAGGTGCAACCGGGTGATCGGCACGTCCTGATCGTCGGTGTGAGGGGCGGTCCCGACCCCGGACTCGGCCATCAGCGCCCGCGCAGCACGGACCGCGAGGTTGTCGCCGTTGACCGGGACACTGCCATCGACCACACCGTCGACGGTGAAAGCCAGTTCCATGAAGCGGCGCGCCGCGGGGTGGGCGGACACCGCCTTGCCATCGAGTCGGGCCAGGATCGTGTCGTGGATCGAGACGGTCTGCAGCACGCTCACGATGTCGTGGTACCCGTCGGCGCGGACTCCGCGGACCCCGAGGAAGAGGTTGACCTTGCCGGGGACACGGACGCGGATGTGCGTGACCGCACCGTCTCCCATGCTCGACCTCCCGTTGTCGACCCGGCGTGTGAGCCGTTGTCGGCCCCCTCGTGCGGGATGCCATCCTACGGTCGCGTCAGGAAGGTCCCGCATCCACCGAGCCGCTCAGGCGCTGGCAGCACCGATGGCGGCGTACAGCCGGCGCAGATCGTCGGGACCGAGGGTCTCGGCTCGCGCGGAGAGATCGATCCCGGCCGCGTGTGCGGCCGGGGTCAGGATCTCGGGCGCCACCACCGTCCGCAGCGTGTTGCGTAACGTCTTGCGGCGCTGCGAGAACGCCGCGTCGGACAGGGCGGTGAGGGCCACCGCCTCCGCGCCGGTGGGCGCATCGTCGCGGCGGCGGACCCGGACCATGACGCTGTCGACGTTCGGGACGGGATGGAACACCGTCCGTGGGATCGCCATCACGACCTTGACCTCGGCGAACAGCGCGAGCTTCATCGACACCCCGGCGTAGGCCCGATCCCCGACGGTGGCGGCCCAACGTTCGCCGACCTCCCGCTGCACCATCACGAACGCGTCGGTGATGGCCGGATCCTCGAGTGCGTGGAACAGCAGCGGGGTCGCCAGGTTGTAGGGCAGGTTCGCCACCAGCCTCGCCGGCCCGCCGTCGACGAAGTCACCGAGCCGGACGCGCATCGCGTCGGCGTGGACCACCTCGACGTCGGGGTGGTCCCCGAGGACCTCGACCAAGGCGTCGACGAAGCCCGCGTCGATCTCCACCGCGACGACCCGGCGGACCGTGTCGAGCAGCCCGAGCGTCAGCGAACCGAGCCCCGGACCGATCTCCACCACCGTGTCGTCGGGATCGAGTTCGGCGGCAGCCACGATCCGCCGGACCGTGTTGGGATCGACGACGAAGTTCTGTCCGGCGCTCTTCCGTGGCGCGAGGTCACGATCGGCGAGTAGCCGGGCGACGTCGCGCGGGGTGAGCAACTCGGCGATGACGGGGCCTTCTCACGCAGCGGGGTCCGGCAGCCTACGGCCACCGGACCCCGTCGAGTTGGTACGAGCGTTACCTCAGCCCGAGCTTGCGCGAGCACGCGGGCCACTGCCCCCAGCCGGAACGCTGCTGCAGGATCTGACCGCGCTTGATCTGCTCGGCCTTGGAGGCCTCGTGCGGCATCCCGCTGCCACCGACACTGCGCCACGTCGACGGAAGGAACTGCAACCCGCCGTAGTAGCCATTGCCGGTGTTCGCGGACCACCGGCCGTTGGACTCGCAACCCGCGAGCCGATCCCAGACGCCGGTACCCGACGAGCTACTGCTCGAGGGCGACGGGCTGCTGGACGAGCCCGAAGACGACGAGCTGCTGGACGAGCTCGAAGACGACGAGCTGCTGGACGAGGACGTCGAGTTGGAGGACGACGCGGGCGCCGGTGGTGGCGGCGGCGGTGGTGGCGGCTTCGTGCCGACGAGGACCACGCGGTCACGGGGCTCGGTCACGACCTCCTCGGAGATCTTCTCGTTGTCCTCTTCCTCGCCGTCGACGGTCGTGATCCGGAAGGTGTCGACGCGGACGCCGTCACGGCCCTCCTGATCGACGCGCGTGGTACCGCGCTCCAGAGCATCGGTCTCGCGTCGCTGCTCGTCGTGCTCGAGGTCGACCTCGACGGTCTCCTCGGTGATCTCCACGCGCTGGACGGTGATCGTGGTGGGACCGAGCAGCGTGCCGGTCTCGGCGGGCAGGACCCGGTCGTCGGCCCCGAGCTCGATGTCGTTCTCCGACAGCACGGCCTCGATGGTCGTGGCGAGGGTCTCGGTCGCGACCTCGTCGCCGTCGACCTCGACCTTGACGTCGGTGGGAAGCAGCACCTTGATGGTGTCGCCGTCCTCGATCGGGGCGTTCCAGGCGGGGACGATCTCCGCGCCCGAGTCGCGTAGCTCGGTCATGTCGGCGGCCTCGAGGACCCCTGCGACCGAGGAGACCGGTGCGGTGACCCGGCGAGCGACGGCACCGTGAACCTCGACGTCGACGGTGATGGCGCGGTCGAGCGCGACGCTGAGGTCGGTGTCGATCGGGGTGTCGAGGTCCAGGTTGATCTCGTCGGCCGGGCCGACCACGACATCGATGCGGTCGAGGACGTCCCCGACGGTGCCGCCATAGGCGCGCACGTCGTGGACATCGCCGTCAACGGCGACCTCGACGGTAGAAGCGGAGCTCGCAACGGCGAAACCGCCGGTTACGAGCACGGCTGCTCCAAGCGTCACCAGGGCGCGGCGACGCAGGGCAGAGTAAGGGGGGAGGGAGGGCATAGCGGCGAACAGTACGGACGACCGTCAACCGCCAAGGGTGGACGAACGGCCACCCTGTGAAGAAGTCCCGTCGTCCGTATGGGCGTGGTCATCTCGCGCGATACGCGCGCGGAGCCGGCATCGTCGCAGGTCAGCGGGGGTCGACGTCACCCACGGGCGGGAGCGAGAATGCCCGCACCGTGTTGGTCGATACGGCCAATTCGATCTCGCGCGGCGTGCGGTTCTGGACCTCGGCGATCGCTCGCAGGGTGATCGGGACGTAGGAGGGGTCGTTGGGCTTGCCGCGGTGCGGATGGGGGGTGAGGAACGGCGAGTCCGTCTCGGTGAGCAGCAGTTCGAGCGGTGTCGCCGCCGCGGCCTCGCGGAGCGCGCCGGCGTTGCCGAAGGTCACGTTGCCGGCGTACGACAGGAAGTAGCCGGCCTCGACGCACCTCGCCGTGATGTCCAGATCACCCGAGTAGCAGTGCATGACCACCCGATCCGGAGCGCCGTGGTCCTCCAGCAGCGCCAGGCAGTCCTCCCAGGCCTCGCGACAGTGGATCACCAGTGTCCGGTCCTGGCGGCGGGCGATATCGATGTGTGCTCGGAAACTGGCTTCCTGCTGGGCCGGCGTGGTGTGGTCGCGGTAGTAGTCGAGACCGGTCTCACCGACCGCGACGCACTCCGGCTCCTTGGCGAGTCGTTCGATGACCTCGAGCACCCGCGGTGTGGCCTCCATCGCGTCGTTGGGGTGGACACCCACGGCCGCCCAGACCCCCTCGAAGCGTCGCGCGGTGGCGATCGCCTGGGTGGAGGAGGCCATGTCGGTACCCACCGTGATCAAGGTGGTCACCCCGGCTTCACGGGCACGCCGGACCTGCTCGGCCGGCGAGAGCCCCTCGTGGTGGTCGAGGTGGCAGTGCGTGTCGACGAACGGCACAGGCGATCACACCCTCGGATAGCAGCAACAGGACCGTCGATCCCCCGATCGATCCCGGGTCCCCGGCAGGTGGCCGGGGAACGACAAAACCCGCCACGAGGGCGGGCAGTCCGGACAGAGTACCAGACCGCTCACCCCGGTGTCGTCACCGCTCCGGCGACCGGACAGGTCGGGACACGGCGAGGTCCTCCCCCGCTGGGCTGTTCACCGCCGGTGCGTGGGCCTCGACCAGGGGCTCGCGGGTGACCTGGCCGTCGACGAGCCGGATGTCCCACAGGCCCCACCGGCCTCCCGAGGTGGTCAGTGCCACCACGGTGAGGCCGTCGAGCGTGGAGCCCGCGCGACCCGGGCGGAGACGAACCTCGACTCCCCGGCATCGTCGAGCGTCACGAGCGAGCGCGCGCCGTCGGGGCCGATCAGCGCAAGCTCGTCGAGGCGGGCGGCCACGGTCGGGCCGGCAGCTCGGCCGTCGGTCGGCTCGTCGGCCGCCCCGGGTCGCGGGGCGTCGAACAGTGCTGCAGCCGTGATGTCCGCAGCCAGCTCGACGGGCGGACGGAAGCCGCCCGAGCCGTCGTGGGTGAACAGCCACGTCCGCTCGCCATCACCGATCAGCGCGGCGTCCTGCGCGGCATCGAGCCACAACGCGTCGAGGTCGGCGTCGCCGACCACCCCGCCGAGTGGCACTTCGGCCGGCGGCAACTCGACCGGTGGCCTGTCACCGCCCACCACCCCGACACCGGCGGCCCAGAACAGGGAGGGGCCGGTCTGCCGGCCGGGGGCCAGCAGGTAGGTCCGGAGACCGGCGACCTCGCCGTTCGGGTCGGCAGCGACCGCGGCGGCCACGTCGGTGACGAACACGTCGGGGTTGCCGCCCCAGCCACCGCGGACGGTGGGCAGGCCGTCGGACAGAGGCACGAACGCGTCCGAGTGGCCGAGCGCCTCCACCTCCAGGATCGCGACGGTGTCGTCGTTGCGGCGCACCCAGAGTTCGCTGACGTCACCCGCCGCGGCGACGGGTCCGACCCAGTCGAGCAGCACGTCGTGCTCACCGATCGCGCCGACACCGGCCGCCTCCCTCGGCTCGAGGAAGCCGTCGAAACCGGCGGGGGCCGCCTCGATCACGAGGTTGGCCTCGTCATCGTCGCCGGGGACGGAGTAGGCGACGAACTCACCGTCGGGAGACCAGGTGATGGTCGGCACGAAGTCGTGCTCCACGGCGTGGGCTTCCAGGACGCCGGTGACCCCGCCCGCATCGGGCCCGTAGTCGAACGTGAGCTGTGCACCACCCTGCGGGTTGGTCTGAACGACCGCGATCCGGTAGTCGTCCAGGGTCGATCCGGGTGCGACCGCGATCTGCTCGACCGGCTCGGGGTTGTTGCGTTCGAGCGAGGTGCGTTCGCCGGTGGCCAGGTCGAGCAGCCACAGCTCCCCCTCCGCGGCCACGACCGCCGTGGCGGGCACGAGGCCCGTCGCCGGGCCCATCGGCTCGATCTCCAGACCGCTCGGATCGGTGTCACCGAGCAGCCCCGGAACGACCACGAACGCGGTGAGCGCGGCGGCCACGGCGGCCATCGCCCACGAGGTGACCCGGAAGCGGCGGCGGCGGGCGATGCGCCGGTCCACCCCGCGCCACAGGGCAGGAGTGGGCTCGACGTCCTCGGCGCGCTGGCGGAGACTGTCGCGGACCAGGTCCTCGATGCGATGCATCAGCGCTCACCTCCTTCGGCGGTCATCGTCGGTGGCCTGGTGCGCGCCACCGCAGGGGGGTCCCCGAGCAGCTGCTGCAGTCGTGCCAGACCCCGGGAGACCTGGGACTTGACCGTCCCGACCGAGCACCCGAGGATCTCCGCGGTCTCCGCCTCCGGCAGATCCTCGTAGTAGCGGAGCACCACGGCTTTGCGTTGCCTGTCGGGGAGCCGCTGGATGGCCTGCCAGACCTGGTCGCGGTCGGCCGCACCGTCGTCGATGGTCCGCACGCCGCGATCGTCGCCCGAGCGCCGTCCGGCCACGGCCCGCTCGAGGTAGCGGCGTCGGAGCTTCGAGTTGGCCTCGTTGGCCACGGCGCGCCGCAGGTAGGCGTCGACGTCGCGCACCTCACCCTTGGACCAGCGCACGTACACCCTGGCGAACGCTTCGGCGACGATGTCCTCGGCCTGGTCGGCATCGTTGGTCAGCAGGTAGGCCAACCGGACCGCGCGCCGGTGGTGCTCGTTGAACACGGTCGCGAACGAGTTCTGTTCCACCCCCGCTCTCACCATCATCAGCACATCGGGTCCTGTCCTGTCCGTCCACCGCGTGGTGGGGATGCGCCAACGGATGGGTGCGTCCACCGGCTCCGACGCACGAGAATCCTCCGAGGTTGCACCGCCTCCGCGTACCCGTCCGTTCAGCGCACGGCCCGAGCTCGCTCAGTAGGGTGAATCGACCCGGCGAGGACCCCGCTCCATGCACACGATCGTTGTGACCGCGACCGTCCCGGAGCCCACTCCGGTGCCGCCACCGACCCCCGGCCCGCTCCCACCACCTGGCCCGGGTCCCGGACCCGATCCCGGTCCGATGCCGCCCGATCCGCTCCCAACGCCCGAGCCCGATCCCGTCCCGGAGCCGGTCCCGGAGCCACCGAGTCCCGACCCGGAGCCGGTGCCCGCCTGAGTCAGCCGGCCGCCCGTCCGGGCCCTCAGGCCGAACCGGCGTCGACGACCGCCTGGTAGACCTCACGCTTCGGGGTACCCGTGGCCGCGGCGACCTCCGCGATCGCCGCCTTCTTCGTCACGCCGGTCGCGACCAACCCCCGCACCCGAGCGACCAGATCTTCGGCCGTCAACTGCGCCGGCACCACCTCAGGCGCGCCCGCGACCACCAGGGTGAGTTCACCCCGCACCCCGTGCTCGGCATCGGCAGCCAGCTCCGCCAGTCCGCCGCGGAGGACCTCCTCGTACCGCTTGGTGAGCTCCCGGCACAACGCTGCCCGGCGGTCACCGCCGCAGGCCGCGGCCAGATCACGCAGGTCCGCGGCGACCCGGTGCGGTGCGACGAACAGCACGAAGGTGCGCCGTTCGGTCCCGAGCTCCGCCAACCGCGCCGTGCGCGCCGCACCCTTGCGTGGGAGGAAGCCCTCGAAGGCCACGCGATCGGTCGGCAGTCCGGAGGCGACCAGCGCCGCCAACAACGCCGAGGCACCCGGGATCGGCTCGATGCGCACCCCGGCCTCCGCGCACGCGGCCAACAGCCGGTAGCCGGGGTCCGAGACCGTCGGGGTGCCGGCGTCGGAGACCAACGCGATGCGGGCCCCGTCGGCGAGCCGCTCGAGGATCTCGGCGATCCGGTCCCGCTCGTTGTGCTCGTGCAGCGAGCGCTGTGGGACCTCGCTGCCCACGTGCGCCAGCAGGCGCCCGGTACGACGGGTGTCCTCGGCCAGGACCAGATCCACGGTGCGCAGGGTCTCCGCCGCCCGCTCCGAGAGGTCCCCCAGGTTGCCGATCGGGGTCGCCACCACCAACAACGTTCCGTCCACGGCGGCCTCCGAGCACATCGATTGTGCGGAAGCCTACGATGCTGTCGGCTGGCGTCCGTGCGCGACACGTGGTACGAAGCGCCAGTTCGACAGGGCGATGGGACCGACACGTGGGGGCGCACGGTCTCGGGAGCGGAGTAGTGGTGCGTCGGATCCTCGTGTGGCTGACCTCGTCCCTGCTGGTGTTGAGCCTGATCGCCATGGGCGTCGGGGGTTGGTACTACAGCGATCAACTCCTGCCGGCGCCGCCGCCGTTCGAGCCCGAACTGACCGTCGAGGTGGTCGGCTCCGACGAGGACACCGGGAGCATCACCTTCGCGACGGCCGCCGGAGACCTGGTCGCGCTCGACACCGTCGGGATGGTCAGCGCGAACGGCACGTTGATCCTCGAGGGCCCGACCGATGCGTTGTCCGACGGCTCGGCGCGTACCGGTGTCTTGATCGACGGTGGGTGGCCCGAACCCGGCACGCTGGTCGGCCCGGCCGTCGACACCTTCTACGGAGATCCGGCCACGACGCTCGAGCTGCCCTTCGAGGACGTCGACGTCCCGAGCAGCCACGGGGTGCTCCCCGCCTGGCGGGTCGTGCCCAACGGCTCGGACACCGACACCTGGGTGGTGATCGTCCACGGTCGCGGCGGGACGTTGTCCGAGGGCAACCGGCTGCTCCCCGTCCTCGGTGAACTCGGGCTGCCGTCGCTGACCATCTCGGTTCGCAACGATCCCAACGCCCCGGCGGACCCGGACGGGTACGGCTACTACGGCGACCAGGAGTGGGAGGACCTGCAGGCCGCCATCGAGCACCTGGTCATCACCGAAGGCGCCGAGCGCATCGTGCTGGCGGGCTACAGCCAGGGAGGATCGATCGCGCTGGGCTTCCTACGACGTTCGAGCGATGCGGATCTCATCGAGGCGGCGGTGTTGATCTCGCCGCTGGTGTCGCTGAACGAGACCCTGGTCCTGCAGGCCCAGATGCGCGACATCCCCGATCCGGTCATCCCGCCGCTGCTGTTCGCCACCCGGCTGATCACGAGCTTGCGTTCGGACCTCGACTTCGACCAGGTCGACCACCTCGGCCGTCTCGACGAACTGCCCACCGACGTGCCGATGTTGATGACCCACGGCAGCGCCGACGAGACCGTCCCGGTCGGCCCGACGCGCGAACTCGCCGCCGCGCGGCCCGGCCAGATCACCTACGAGGAATACCCGGGGACCGGACACGTGCGCGAGTGGAACACCGATCGCGAGCGCTTCGATGAGGACCTGCGCGACTTCCTGAACGAGCACGCGCTGACGCCGGCCGGCTGAGCGCAGCAGCCCCAGGGGCGCGGCGCAGCGGCGCACAGTTCAGCGGGGCGCGGCCGCATCCAACAGTCGGCGGAGCAGGTCGGCCGCGCGGTCGAGCGCCGCGTCGGGCGCCAACGAGGTGATCGCGTCGTCGTCGAGTCGTCGCCGCCGGGGCGGCGCACCGGGTCCGGCCCGTACGACCGCGAGCAGCGCCGACAGGTGCCAGCTCTCGAATTCGAACCGCACCGCATCCCGGTCGTGATCGAGTTCCGCCCACAGCTCCAGTGGCGATCCCTCGGCCCGCAGGTGTCCCGCCGCTCGCGGGTACCGGTCGACGAACGCCTCGGGCGACGCCTCGAAGCGCACCACGGTGGCGGTGCGCGGACGATCCTCGTCGGCCCGTCCGACATCGGTACCGGCGAACACGAACCCGGCGGGTGCGAGGACCGGTTCGAGCCGCTCACGGACGCGACCGGCGAACGCGTCGTCGAAGGGTGAGGGGGTCGCGCCCGGTGCGACACGTCGGACCAGGCTGCGCAGGGAGGGGTTCATCCCGGGATGCTACCGCGCACCCACGACGCGCCACCTGGAGGCCCCCATCGGGGGCGTAGGGCCATCCGAGGACTCACCGGATCTCCAGCACCAGGTCGCCGGGCTCCAGCTTCGTGCCGGTCGGCGTCACGATGCGCGCGACCCGGCCGGCCACGGGGGCGGTGATGCGCGATTCCATCTTCATCGCCTCGATGGTGGCGACCACGGCACCGGCGGCCACCTCGGCGTCCTCGTCGACCGACACGCTGACCACGCCGGTCATGATCGCGGCGACGTCGCCGGGCTGGTCGGGATCGGCCTGCTCGCGGGCGGGACGACCCGGGTCGACCGCGCGGTCGCGGACCTCGATCGGGCGGGGTTGCCCGTTGACGCGGCACCACAGGGTGCGGATACCGCGATCGTCGGCATCGGCGACGGCGTCGAGTTCGATCAGCAGCTGCTTGCCGGGTTCGAGTTCGATGGCGACCTCGTCGCCCGGGGTCAGGCCATAGAAGAACACCGACGTCGGCAGGCGCCACAGCTCGCCGTGCGTGTCACGCATCTGGACGTAGCTGATGGCCGGACCGGGCAGCAACAGCTCCGTGACCATCGCGCGGCGCGTGTCGGGGTCGCGCAACCGCGCGGTCTGATCGTCGTCCAGCACGTCGGCGGCCGGGACCCCCCGGGTGACCGCGCGCGAGCGCAACGGCTCCGGCCAACCGAACGGCGGTGCACCGAGGTCGCCCTCGAGGAAACCGAGCACGGAGCCGGGCAGGTCCGCCGCCAGCGGGTCGCCGATGATCGCGTCGGGCGACCGGCCGCTGGAGAGCAGGTAGAGCGCGAGGTCACCCACGACCTTGGAGGTCGGGGTGACCTTGATCAGCCCGCCCAGGATCGTGTCGGCCACGACGTAGGCGTCGGCGAGCTCCTCGAACCGCTCCCCCAGACCCAACCCCTCGGCCTGCTGCCGGAGGTTGGAGAGCTGCCCGCCCGGGATGCGGTGGCGGTACACGTCGCCGGTGGGCGCCCGCAGACCGGCATCGAACGGGGCGTAGAGCGACCGCAGCGCCTCCACGAACGGCTCCAGCCGGGTCACCTCCCGCAGGTCGAGGGCGGCGGCACGGTCGTGGTGCTCCAGGGCGGCGACCAGCGCCGACAGCGACGGTTGGCTGGTCCCCCCGGCGAGCGGCGCGGCGGCCGCATCGACCGCGTCCACCCCGGCCTCGATCGCCGCCAGGTAGGTGGCCAGCTGCCCGCCCGCGGTGTCGTGGGTGTGCAGGTGCACCGGCTGTGGGAAGCGTTCGCGCAGGGCGGTGACCAGCTGCGCGGCCGCCGGGGGCCGCAACACCCCGGCCATGTCCTTGATGCACAGCACGTGCGCGCCGGCGGCGTCCAGCTGTTCCGCGACCCCGAGGTAGTGATCGAGGGTGTAGCGGTCCTCCGCCGGGTCGGCCAGGTCGCCGGTGTAACACAGCGTGCCCTCCGCGACCGCGCCGACGTCCCGCACCGCCCTGATCGCATCGACCATCCGGGTCGGGTCGTTCTGGGCGTCGAACACCCGGAAGACGTCCACCCCGGCACCGGCCGCCTCGCGCACGAACGCGTCCACGACCGCCGGCGGGTAGTTCGAGTAGCCGACCGCGTTGGCGCCTCGCAGCAGCATCTGCAGCGCCACGTTGGGGATCGCCTCCCGCAACCGCTCGAGACGGTCCCAGGGGTCCTCGTGCAGGAACCGCAGGGAGGCGTCGAACGTCGCCCCACCCCAGACCTCCAGGGACAGCGCGCCGGCCAGCGAGCGCGCCAGATGCGGCGCCAGTGCCAGCAGGTCGACGGTGCGCACCCGGGTCGCCAGGATCGACTGGTGCGCGTCCCGCAACGTGGTGTCGGTGACACCGACGGCATGCTCATCGCGCAGCCACGCCGCGAACGCCTCCGGGCCGTCCGCCACCAGCCGGTCGCGGGTGCCGGGGGGTGGCGGGGTCGCCAGGTCGATCGGGGGCAGCTTGGCGTGTACGTCCACCGCGGTCGGGCGCGGTCCGTGGGGGTGGTGGACCGTCACGTCCCCGATGAACGACAGCAACCGCGAGGTGCGGTCGCGGCCCACATCCCCGCGCGTGAGGTGCGGGCGGTCGTCGACGAAGCTGGTGTCGAGGTGGCCCGCGGCCAGGTCGGGGTCGTCCAGCACGGCCAGCAGGAACCCGATGTTGGTGTCGACGCCCCGGATCCGGAACTCGCGCAGGGCGCGGCTCGCCCGGCGGGTGGCCGCAGGCAGGTCCGGGCCGCGCGCGGTGAGCTTCACCAGCATCGGATCGAAGTACGGGGACACGACCGCGCCGACGAACTCGGCCGCCGCGTCCAGGCGGATGCCGGCGCCGGCGGCCGAGCGGTAGGTGGTGATCGTGCCGGTGTCGGGACGGAACCCGTCGGCGGGGTTCTCCGTGGTGATCCGGCACTGCACGGCCGTGCCACGGATGGAGATGCGGTCCTGGCTCAGGTTCAGATCGGCCAGCGTGGCACCGCCGGCGATGCGCATCTGGGACTGGACCAGGTCGACGTCGGTGATCTCCTCGGTGACCGTGTGCTCGACCTGGATACGCGGGTTCATCTCGATGAACACGTGCTCGCCGGAGGCGGTGTCGACCAGGAACTCCACCGTGCCGGCGTTGCGGTAGTCGACCTGTCGCGCGAAGGCCAGCGCGTCGGTGGTGAGCCGATCGCGGAGCTGCGGGTCGAGGTTCGGGGCCGGCGCGACCTCCAGCAGCTTCTGGTGACGGCGCTGGATCGAGCAGTCGCGTTCGTAGAGGTGGATCATGTCGCCGGTCGCATCCGCCAGGACCTGAACCTCGATGTGGCGCGGGCGGATCATGGCCTTCTCGAGGAACACCGTGGAGTCACCGAACGACCCGGCGGCCTCGCGCCGGGCGGTCACCACCGCCTCGTGCAGGTCCTCCGGGCGTTCCACCCGGCGCAGTCCGCGGCCACCGCCACCGCCGGCCGCCTTGACGAACACGGGGTAGCCGATGCGCTCGGCTTCGGGGGGCGCGTCGTCCTCGTGCTCGATCGGCGCCGAGGCGTCCAGCACCGGCACGCCGGCCTCGATGCCCAGCAGGCGGGCGGCGACCTTGTCCCCGGTCAGCTCCAGCACGCGCGGTGGTGGGCCGATGAAGGTGATGCCGGCGGCCTCGCAGGCCGTCGCAAGCGTCGCGCTCTCCGAGAGGAACCCGTAGCCCGGGTACAGCGCGTCCGCACCCGAGCGGAGCGCGGCGGCGACCAGCGCATCCGCATCGAGGTAGCCCGCCAGCGGACGATCCGGGGGACCGATCTCGTAGGCCTCGTCGGCCTTGAAGCGGTGCAGCGCATCGCGATCGGGGCGGGTGTAGACCGCCACGGTCCGCAGGCCCAGTTCGACCGCGGCCCGCAACGCACGGACCGCGATCTCGCCGCGGTTGGCCACCAACACCTTCTGCACGACACGCCTTCGTCCGATGGTTGGACGTTAGACCGTCGGGGAGCGCCGTGCGGGGCGCATCTTCGGTGACCGTGCCGATCGGGCTGCGGAGTCAGCCGATCCGCTCACGGGCGATGATGGTGAGCTCGTACCCACCGGCCGGCGAGGAGACCGTGATGCGATCACCCGGGCGCCGGCCGAGCACGGCCTGCGCCAGGGGTGCATCACTGGACGTGCGGTGCTCATCCATCCCCGCCTCGACGGGGTGCACGATCAGGAAGACCTCGCGCTCCCCATCAGCGAACTCGACCGTGACCTCATCACCCAGTTCGACGATGCTGGGATCGTCCGCCACCGCCTTGGGCGCGATCGCGACACGCAGGAGCTGGGTCAGTTCCTCGACCTGTTCGAGTAGCTGGCGACGCTCCACGATGAGCTGTTCGGTCCGTTCGTTGACCAGCTCGTCGGCGATGTGGTCCAGGCGTTCCTGGGCACGGTGGAGGCGGCCCTCGACCCAGGCTCGACCCGGCGTGGTCAACACCGGGCGGGCGGACGTGGTGTTGTCGCTCGTCATGATCGGTCCTCAGCTCGATGCCGGTCGTGTGCATCTGGCAGCACGGCTTCACACTACCCGGCATGCGTGGACTCAGGCGCAGCCCGAGACCATCCACAGGATCTCCGTGGTGGCGGGGCCGGGGTTCGCCCAGCCCGTGATCGTCGCGTCGGTGGTGAGGAGCGCGTCCCCCTCGTGCAGGGTCTCGGTCCGGCCACCCACCTGCAGATCCAGCACCCCGCGCACCACGGTGGCGACCTCGGCGGCCTTGACCGCGAAGATCGGCTGGCCGCCCGAGGCACCGGCGGCGACCTGCAGCCACCACAGCTCGCCGATCGTCGCGTCGTCGACGAGCCGTTCGCCGGTCAGCCCCTCCGCCAGGTGACGGCGGTCCCGGCCACTGCGGCGCTCGACCCGGTAGCCGGTGCCGGTGGGCCGGGCCGGGCCGAAGGGCACGCCGAGCACCTCCCACAGGCGCATGAGGGTCTCACCGGACGGCCCGCGCACGCCCCGTTCGATCTGCGACAACGCCGACGGGGTGACACCGACACGGCGGGCCAGCTCGGCCTGGGACAGTTGCGTTCGCAGCCGTTGATCCCGGATCACGACGCCCAGCCGCTGTGGGGCGTTGATCGTCGCGTCGGTCGCCACCAGATCACCGTCCACGACCCGCGCATGCAAGCACCGCCCGACCACCCCGGCCCCCCGACCATCGGCCTCCAGGACCGCGACCCGGAGCTGCCCGTCGTCGTCGACGAGCTCCACGACCACCTGGGTGATCTCGGCCAACCGGCGCAGGAAGGTCGGTCGGTGCCGTTCGATCTCCACGGTCCACAGCGCGAGGCTCCGGCGCCGGTACAGCCGCGGGCAGGCCGTCAGGAACAGCTCCAACGGGGCGCGTTCACCCCACGCCGCCTGCACGGCGGTCAGCCGGTCGAACGCGAACGTGGCCCCGGTGCCGACGCGTTCGTCGATCCGGATCAGGCTGGTGAGGGCGTCCGCCAGACCCCCCCGGGGCTCGATGGCATCCGGCAGGCTCGAGGCGATCCCCGACAACGCCGGTGACCAGTCCAGCACGAGGACCCCGTCGGGGACGGGACCGACCCACGGTTCGGCGAGGTTGATCCACACGAGCGGTCGTTCGGGTGAGCCCTGCGCGACGAACCGGTCCACCAGCAACGCGAGCGGCGCCGAGGCGTCCCCCTGCAACACGAGGTTGTCGCCGATGCGCACACCATCGACGAGGTCGTCGATGAGTGGGGTCCCACTGCTCAACGAGACCATCGGTGCGTCCTTGTCGATCAGGCCGGATCACCGTGACGGCGACCGACCGACCGAACCGTACTGCGGACGCGTACGGTCAGGAGGCGAGTTCGCTCGTCTCCGCTCCGGAGCGTGCCTGCAACGCCTCGGCCATGCGCCCGACCCCCAGCACGGTCGCGGCGGTGCGCAGCGGCAACGACCGCGCGGCCGCGACCTGCCACACGTCCTCGAGCGCCGCGCGCATGCGGGTGTCCAACCGGTCCGCCACGGTCGCGGCGCTCCAGCGCTGACCGGCGAGGTTCTGCTGCCACTCGAAACAGGAGACCGTCACCCCGCCGGCGCTCGCGAGCACGTCGGGCACCACGGCGACGCCTCGGGCGGCCAGGATGTCGTCGGCCGCCGCCGTGCACGGACCGTTCGCGGCCTCGACCACCAGCCGGGCCCGGACATGCTCGGCCTCGCCGGTATCGACGGCCCCCTCGAGCGCCGCAGGGACCAGGATCTCGGCGTCGAGCGCGAGCAGTTCGGTGTTGGTGACCACCTCCGCGTCGTGGTGGGTCACCGACCCGTGGGCGGCCTTGGTCCTGGCGACCGCGGCCACGTCGAGGCCCGCCGGGTCGTGGATGCCGCCGGTGCTGTCGCTGATGCCGACGATGCGCATGCCGTCGGCGGCCAGCAGCCGCGCAAGGTGTGCGCCGGCGTTGCCGAAGCCCTGGATCACGACACGTGCGTCCGTGGGCAACCCCAGTCGACGGGCGCTGGCGAGCAACACCGTCCGGCATCCGGCGGCGGTCGCCGTGTCACGACCGAGCGAGCCACCCGCGGCGAGCGACTTGCCGGTCACCACCGCGGGCGATGCGACGCCGGTGACCCGGGCGTACTCGTCGGCGAGCCAGTCCATGTGGCGCGAGTCGGTGTTGACGTCCGGCGCGGGGACGTCGATGTCCGGGCCGATGGTGCTGGCGATGGCCCGGGCGTAGCTCCGGGTCAGCGACTCGAGCTCGGTCTCACTGAGCAGCTTCGGGTCGATCGTGATGCCGCCCTTGCCGCCCCCGAGCGGCAGATCCATCACCGCGGTCTTCACGCTCATGAGCGTCGCCAGGCCCATGACCTCCTCGGGGGTGACCTCCGGGTGGAAGCGGGTCCCACCCTTCGCCGGTCCCCGGGCGGTGGAGTGGGCCACCCGGTAGCCCGCGACCACATGGATCCGGCCGTCGTCCCCGGTGTAGGGGACCTGGACGGTGACGACGCGCTCCGGCTGGTGCAACAGGGCACGGACCCAGCCGTCGAGGCCCAGCTCGTCGGCGGCCCGGTCGATGGTGGCCAGGGCGAGCTGGTGCAGGTCGATGGTCACGTGGGACCTCCCGGGGGTCGAGGACCGCACCGCGAAGGACCGACGGCCAGCATCGACCGAGCCCGTGCGGGCGAGGGCGACGCGCCGTTGCGTCACGCGGAAGCATATCCATGAAGCTGCGCTTCACACCCGATCGACCGTGTGGCTCACGGCAGCTCAGTCCCGGAGCACCTCGCGCGTCAGTTCCGGGACCGACCGGACACCCGAGAGCGCCATCGTCAGATCGAGATCCGCCAGCAGGCACCGCAACACGTGCTCGACCCCGGCGGCGCCCGCCAGGGCGAGTCCCCACACGTAGGGTCGGCCGATCATCACGGCTCGGGCGCCGAGCGCCAGCGCCACCGCCACGTCCGCGCCCGTGCGCACCCCGCTGTCGAACAGCACGGGGACGGCACCGTCGACCACCTCGACGATGCCGGGCAGCGCCGCGAGCGAGGCCATCGCCCCGTCGACCTGCCGGCCGCCGTGGTTGGACACGACCAGGCCCGCGACCCCCGCGTCGATGGCCAGGCGGGCATCGTCGGGGTGCTGGATGCCCTTGACGATGACCGGCAGCGGCGAGCGCTCGACGAGCGCGCGCAGGTGCTGCCAGGTCTGGCTCGTATCGGAGAAGACCGAGATCCACCGCAGCACGGTTTGCTGCCGGGTCTCCTCGCTCATCGACCGCCAGCCCTCCGCGCCGACGGCCTCACCACCGTCGGGCAACCCGGCGAGGAAGGCGGGGTCCGTCAGGTAGTTGGCGAGCCCCTCGGCGCGCAGGAACGGCAGGTAGGCGGTGGCCAGATCGCGGGGACGCCAGGCCAGCAGCCGCGTGTCGAGGGTGACCACGACCGCCTCGTAACCGGCGTCCGCCGCGCGCTGGATCATCGAGTCGGTGATGGCATCCTCGGCCGGCCAGTACAGCTGGAACCACCGGACGCCGTCACCGGCGGTCTCCGCGACCTCCTCGATCGGGAAGCTGGCCACCGTCGAGAGCGCGAAGGGCACCTCGAGGGCGCCCGCGCCCGTGGCCACCGCCAACTCGGCGTCGTCGTGGACGATCGAGAGCACGCCCACCGGGGCGAGCATCAGGGGCGTCGGGTGGGTACGGCCGAGCAGCTCGATCGACAGGTCGCGCTCGGCGACGTCCCGCAGCATGCGCGGGACGAGCTGGTGCCGCCGGAACGCCTCGCGGTTGGCGGCCTCGGTCGACTCCACCCCGGCGCTCCCGGCCACGTAGGCGTCGGCCTCCGGGGTCAGGACCTTCCGCGCCGCCTCTCGCTGCAGCTCGTAGGTGACCGGCAACTCCGGGGTCTGCCCCGCCAAACCGGAGAAGTAGATGCCGTACTGGAAGGTGTTGAAGCCCACGCGCCGCTCCCGGGGTCGCTTCCCGGTCGCTGGCGGCGGCCGGGGGTCACGGCCCTGATGGCCGCTCCCCCGCCGAAGCTACTGGGGGTCCGCTGCCGGTGGTGACCACATCGCGGTGACCGCGGTCGCGAGCATGGTCACGACGATCAGGCTCGACCCGATGCTCGCCAGGGGCACGGTCGCCACGATGCGCATGGCCCCGATGATGCAGGCCACCACCCCCACGCCCAGCGCCGCGGCCCGCACGTGCATCCCGACCTCCAACCGGAGCCGGATGGCCTCGCGCTCGGCCGTGGTCGAACCGCGCAACATCGGGGCGAGGTAGACGAGCGTGGCGAGGATGGCCTGCGCCAGCACCCCGGTCAGGGCCGCCACCCCCACCGCATCGAGCCAGCGCCACGAACCCGTGGCCACGATCGCGACATCCGCCCAGGCGACCAACGGCAGCCACACGCAGACGGCCGTGACCAGCGGACGTGCGGCGGTCGGCTTGGCCCGCCACACGGCGCGCCCGACCGGCAGGCACACCGTGGCGGCCGCCCACGCGTAGAGCGCCAGACCGATCCCGGCACCCACCCGCGCGATCGTGGCGCCGACCCCACCCATGCCGCTCAGCAGCAGCAGCACCACCGCCACGGCCAGACCGGTGGCGCCCAGCCGAAGCGCCCGGGCACCGCGATCGTCCGCGCCGGGCTCGATCCGGGTACGCGCCATGGTCGGGCCGAAGAACACCAGCGTGGCCAACAGCGTGAGCCCACCCCAACCGAGGACGTTGGCGTGCAGGTGGGCGATGCGGGCCGCGCCGTACCAGGAACCGGTGACCAGGCCGACCCCCATCAGCGCGCCGAGGATCGCGCCGTGGACGAACGCGCCGTGCGCGCGCTCGTAGACCCGGGCGATCCACGCGAACCGGGCCCCGATCGCCTCGTGCCGCATCCGGCGGATACGCAGGTAGGCGGCGAACACCACCCCGGTCACGATCGTGGAACCGACCGCCAGCAACCCTCGCTGACCTCCGGGGAACCCGATCAGCACCAGCAGGATCCCGAGGTTGGTCACCGCCGGCCACCACGCGGCCCGCTCCCCCTTGGTACGGGTGACCGTCCGCGCGAAGTGCTCGCTGAAGGTCAGCACCAGGTTGGTGAGCACCCCCAGGGTGAACAGGTGGACCGCGAACCACCGACCGCCGGGCAGCAGCTCACCGAACGCCAGCCACACCCCGACCGCGGCGGCGTAGATCAGTGCCGCCGCGATGCTGGGTGCGGCCGGTCCGAACGGCGACCGACCGCGGGTGCGGTCGGTCGAGCGTCCGTGGCCCGGCCTCGACACGGGCAGCGAGGCGCGCGGGCGGGTGACGGTCGGGTCCACGGGGTCCACCTCAGCTCACCTCGAGCGTGCCCTCCATGCCACTGCGGTGGCCGGGGATGGAGCAGTAGAAGGTGTAGCTGCCCGCCTCCAACTCGATCGTGCCCGTGGCGGTCTCACCCGGCGCCGCGAACACCACCACCTCGTCGTCGGCCTCCTCGATCACGAGGTCGTGCTCCGCCGCGCCGACGTTGACCAGCGTGAACTCGATCTCACCGGCGGGCGCTACCAACTCCTCCTGGTCGAAGTAGAGGTCCCCGGCTTCGATCTCGAACGCCGACGCCGCCGCCGGCGTCGCACCCTCGGCCCCGTCCGCCGAGGCGTCGCCGTCACCACCGCCACAGGCCGCCAGCAATAGCGCCACGGCCGCGGTCGTCGTTCCGATCCGTCTGGTGCTCATGATCGTCGTCCTCTGGTCGGCCGCGCGGGACCGGCGGATGTCGGCCCCGGCACGGGATCCCTGGTGACTAAATGCTTAGTCCGGCACTAATTGTTTTATCTGGCGCGAAGAGATCCCGCAACCCGCCGGCACCCGCCGATGACCTCGGTCCCCGAACGTCAGGGGCGATGGACCCGGCTCGTCAGGACCTTCGGTTGAATGTTTAGTTGCCAACTACAGGTTTACTGGGAGTCCGACAGGCCCGAGGTAGCGACACGCCCGAGGAGGCGCATGATGAGGACATCACCGACACGCTTGGCCAGCAGTTTGGTGGTGGCCGGCCTGCTGCTCGGCGGCTGCTCCGCCGCCGGCGAGCCCACCATCGAGGCCGCGGACGAGGCCGAGCCGGCCGCCGGCACGAGCCCGGACACCCCCGAGCTCGCGACGTTCGATGCGAGCGTTGCGCCCGCCGACGACTGGGAGGCGCGTGACCCACGCCTGGCCCAGGCCCCGGAGGGCGAGATCCACGAGGTCACGATGCGGGCCAGCCAGTTCGAAGGCGAGGTCGCCGGTGGCACGGTCCAACAGCTGTGGGGCTTCGACGACCAGGTTCCCGGCCCCACCCTGCGCGCGAAGGTCGGTGACACCTTCGTGATCACCTTCGTCAACGACGGCGAGATGGGCCACTCGATCGACTTCCACGCCAGCAAGGTCGCGCCCAACGACCAGATGCGCACCATCCAGCCCGGCGAGGAACTGACCTACGAGTTCGAGGCCAAGCACGCCGGGATCTGGATGTACCACTGCGGCACCGCACCGGTGCTGTTGCACACCGGCAACGGCCAGTACGGCGCGGTGGTCGTCGATCCCCCCGACCTCGCCGAGGTCGACCACGAGTACGTGTTCGTCCAGTCCGAGTTCTACCTCGGTGAACCGGGCAGCTACGGCGACCACACCAAGATGCAGGAGGAGGCCTGGGACATCGTCGCCTTCAACGGCTACGCCGACCAGTACGCCCACGCCCCCATCACCGACGTCGAGGTCGGCGAACGCGTCCGGGTGTGGCTGCTCAACGCCGGCCCGAGCGAGAACAGCAGCTTCCACGTCATCGGCACCATCTTCGACACCGTCTACAAGGAAGGCGCCTACCGCCTCCACCCCGACCGTGACGATGTCGGCGGCGCCCAGGCACTCGACCTGCAACCCTCACAGGGCGGGTTCGTCGAGTTCACCTTCGACACCGACGGCGTCTACCCGTTCGTGACCCACAAGTTCGCCAACGTCGAACGCGGCGCGGTCGGGCTGTTCCACGTCGGCGACATCGAGGAGGGCGCGAGTCACTGACCCACGGTCACGACCCATCGACCTGGGTCACGACCCCTCGGGCCTCGTCGTCGACGAGGCCCGAGCCCGTGTCAGCTCCTCAGGGATCCGATAGGTACCCGCCGACAGGCGCTGATCGATCGCGACCACATCCGCCAGACTGGTCGAGCCGAGCGAGTCGAGCAGCGCGTGCTGCGCCTCCGCCCAGGGCACGTGCACCGCACACATCTGCTCCCACCGGCACGGCCCGCCCCGCAACACACACGCCGTGGACACCACCTCCCCCTCGGCCGCGTTCACGACATCCAACAGGCTGATGTCGGTGGGCGGTCCGGCGAGGGCGTACCCCCCGGAACGCCCGGCGGTCGAGACCACCAACCCCGCCCGGACCAGCTCCGCCAGGATCTGCGGGATATAGCTCGGCGGGATCGCCATCTCATCCGCGATCGCCCGCGACTTACGACGTTCGCCGTCACCGTGGTGGTGAGCGAGGTCGACCGCAGCACGGATCGCGTAGTCCGCGCGGCGCCCCAACTCGAGTCTCATACCCTTACCGTACCCATCAACGTGCGCTGTCGGCACGCGCCACCACCGGAAGACAGATCCGGAAGTGCGCACCCACGGCGTCGTCGAGCAGATCGATCGTCCCGTCGTGGGCTTCGACGATGCGCCGCACGAGGTTGAGCCCGATCCCGCTCCCGAGCCCTTGCGCGGTCCGACCCCGTTGGAAGGCCCGGAACACCGACGCGCGGTCGGCGGCGTCCACCCCCTGACCGTCGTCGACCACATCGATGGTGACGATGGCCGGTCCCGCCTCACACGTGATGGTCACCTTCGTCACCTCGCCACCATGGCGCGCCGCGTTGACGAGCAGGTTGTCGAACACCTGCACCAGTTCGAGTCGATCTCCGGCGACGACCGGGAGTCCCTCGTGGTCGAAGCTCACCCGGGGGTGGCTCGGCTCGAGGCGGGCGATCACCTCATCGATCACGGCTGCGAGGTCCACGGGGCCCGTCCGCGGCCGGATGGCACCGATACGCCCGAGCTCGACGAGCGAGCCCACGAGCGCCTCGAGGTGTTTCGAGCTCGCCTCGATGCCGGTCATGATCTCTTCGCGCTCACCGTCGTCCGTCGACGAGCGCAGCAACATCGTGTAACCGCCCAAGGTGTTCGACGAGCCCCGCAGGTCGTGCGCCAGACCCATGATCATGGCCTGTTCCTCGTCGCGCGCGCGCTCCAGCTCTCGCCGGGTGTGCTCGCCCGATGCGAACAACCGGGTGCGGTCGAGTGCGAGCCGGAGCTGACCGGCGAAGCCGTTGACCAGATCCCGCTCCTCCTGGCCGAACAACGGCGCGTAAGGGCTCGGCCGAACGACCATGACCACCGAGCCGAGGGTCACGACCTCGTCACCCGGCGCCGGCGCCTCACCGCCGGCGATCCTCGCCGCGGCCTCGCTCGCCTCGTCGTGGCCAAGTCCCCCGACCGCCAGCACCTGACCGGTGTCGGTGATGATCGCCGCCCCTCCGCCCAGCAACTCGGCGACGACGGGAGCCACGGCCGCGGCAGCCTGCTCCGGGGTGCTCGCCGCGAGGAGCTCGAGCTGCATCTGCTGCCACGCGCTGGTCGCCCGGCCGCGCCACCACCTCCGGAGCAGGCGCGGGGGTGCGAAACCGGCCACGAACAACAGTGCCGACACGATGGTCAGCCCGGTGGTCAACGTCGAGAGCAGCGAGCCCCGGCCCGGGACCGCACCGGCGAGCAGCAACGCCGCGGTGAGTACCAGCACACCGATCGCCATCGACCGCATCCGTGCCCGCACCAGCGGTTGCGTACCACCGGCACGCCAGAGCCGTACCGCCGCTGCGCCGGCCAGCACCACCCAGACCGCGATGAACACGATGACGAACGCCCGCCCGGCGGCCGAACGCGACGTCCCGTCGATGGCGGTCGGCGGCAGCCACAGCACCCACAGACCGAGCAGGATCACGGGCGCGACGGCGGCCAGGAGCCACCGTGGCAGCCGTGGCTCGAACGACCAGGCGAACAGCGCGAGCAACCACGGGAACGCACCCAGACCGGTGATCGCCAGGTCGCGCAGCAGGGGCAGTTCAGAACCGCCGCCCTCGGCGGGCAACAGCCGGCTGACGAACAACACCACACCGATCGTCCCGAACGCCGCGGCAAGGAATGCCGCTGGACGACCGCGATGCGCGAACCACACCCTGAACGCGGCTACCGCGGCACCGAGGAACACGATCATTTGGACGACCTCGAACGACGCGCTCGGTCCTCCCACGGTGCAGCGACCTCCCCTCGACGTTGCACAGCGACGCCGCGCGACCCCTCCCAGCCTAGGATGTACCGGCCTCGCCACCGGCCAGCCATCTCCTGGTCGTGCGTCCGGATGCCGGGCTCGCCGGCCGGGGTGGACGACGGGCCGTGGTTCGCTACTTTCCGGCCCGGTTCGCTACCTTCCGTCGCGGATCGAAGCCTGGCGGGGACGGCTCCGCGGCTACGAAGGGGCCCACTGATCATGGACGCCGTTCCCCGACCACTGACGGTCGCGATCATCGATGACGAACCTCACGTGCGCCGCCTCGTTCGCATCGCGCTCGACCGCACCGAACTCGCCACGGTCGTGGCCGAGTCCGACGGCCGACCGGCCACCCTCGCCGCGGCGTGCCGGATGGCACCGGACGTGATCCTCCTCGACCAGAACCTCGAAGGCATCCGCGGCACGGCACTCATCGGGGAGATCACACGCCACGCGCCGCGCGCCATGATCGCGATGCTCACGGCACTTGCCGCCGATTCCGAGGAAGCGGCGGCGCTCTCCGCCGGTGCGTTCGTCTTCTACGAGAAGTCGGTCATCGCCGGCGTACTGGCGACGTGCCTGATCGAGGACCACCGACTGTTCTGCGCCGCGCTCGATGGCCGCGAGGTCCACGCGCCGTCCGCCAGATCCCGGCGCACGCTGTTCTCACGCGACCAGGTCTGACGCGCAGCCCCGGAGGCGTCGTTCACCACCTCGTCACGGTCTCGCCGAGGACGTCTCGGAGCCCACCTGCACGCAGCGAGTCCCGGACGGGGACGCCGTCCCGCAGACCGGTGCGACGCGGCGTCCCGAGGCACCATCGCCGCTAGAGGTTGCGGTCGCTGTGTGCCCTCCGGTCGCTGTACCCCCCGCTCGACCCTCTCGGACATCGGACCGCCCGTGATGCTGCTCCCGACCGCCTTCCGGCTGGCCTCCAAGGTGCGTGGCGCCCGCGCCGTGCACCCCCGAGGCATCGTGATGCGCGCCACCTGGCGCCCCGTCGGCGGATCGATCCTCAGCGGCTCACCACTGCTCGCCGGACCGAAACCAGCGCTGCTCCGCCTGTCCCACAGCATCGGGCTGCCCCCCTCCATCCCGGAGGTCGTCGGGTTCGCGGTCAAGGTGCTCGACGTGTACGGGGCGGGCCAGGACCAGGACCTCGTGCTGATCTCCAGCTGTCGTAGCTACCTCGGACGCCGGCTGATCGTCCCCGGTCACGACCTCGCGACGACGGTGATGTCGAGCGTGCTCCCCTACGACGTGGAGGGTATGGGTCGGCGCCTCGTGCTCGCCAGGGCACGCGAGGGTTCGGCATCGGCCAACTACGCCGAGGTCATCCGCCACGGGCCGGACCGGATGCCGGTGTTCGAGGTCCGCCTGA
This sequence comes from Nitriliruptoraceae bacterium, assembly GCA_003558435.1. Taxonomy (GTDB): domain Bacteria; phylum Actinomycetota; class Nitriliruptoria; order Nitriliruptorales; family Nitriliruptoraceae; genus PWLR01. The sequence goes on from PWLR01000082.1 coordinate 24,762, forward strand.
GCCGACCCGATGGCCCCATGCTGGCCACCATCCACGCCGAGGACATGGCCCCGACCGACGTCGGCGAGACCATCCGTTACAACCCCTGGCACACGGGTCCGGAGTTGCAGCCCCGCGGGCTACTCAACCGGCTCCGGCGGCCCACCTACCCGGCCAGCCAAGCGGGCTGGGGCGCACCCGACGAGGGCATCCGCGCCACCGAGGCGAGGTGACCGCCCCAGCGGCCCGGTGCGACCGGCGAGGACCGTCGTCCGGTCCGAGCAGACGTGGTCGCGCGCCTCTACTTGCAAGGAGCCCGTGATCGACCCGATGCCCGCCGACGATTTGGCAGCCGCGCCGCGGTGACGCACAGTGGGCGCCAGGTCCCTGCGCTTCGCCCACCGATCTCTCGCGAGCGCGATCCTCCGACCCCGATGCGACGGCTCCGCGGCGCAGAGGGAGAGACGGTGTCATGTCCACAGATCCTGCCCCCATCCATCACCTTCAGGGCGCCATCACGTGCGTCACGGTGCCGGCGCAGTTGCGCTATCTCGAGATCGTGCGCCCCGCGGTTCGGATCGCCATGGACGGTTACGGGGCGGACCCCGCTTGCGCGACCGATATCGGCCTCGCCGTCGACGAACTCGCGTCCGTGCTGATCGCTTGTGCGGGCTCCGCAGGTGAACTGCAGGTGGCCGTCGCCCAGGACCCGACCGATGTCCACATCGAGCTGACCATCGCGGATGTGGCCACCCGCTCCGAGCCGAACCTCGATGCGCTGAGTCGCCAACTGCTCGAGGCGACCACCGCCGCCCACAGCGCCCGTCGCGCGGATCGCACGCTGACCGGCCGGCTGCGTCGCAGGTTGACCGATCATGCCTGTCGATCGGCTGCGTGCCGGGATGTCGGCGCCCACCCCGGCTCCGGGTGCCCCTCCGGCCACCGGTGAAGCAGCGGTCGGCAGCAGCCCGCGCATGGCTGGACCGTGACGTGACGGCGCCTCAGCCGTCGCTGGGACCCTGGCCTTCGGCCTGGCCGGCTCGCTTCACCTCGTACAGGTCCCGATCCGCAGCCTCGAGTGCCCGATCGATGCTCCCGGAGATGCCGGCGACCCCGACGGAGAACGCCACGGGGAGCGGACGACGCCGTTCCCAGGCGATACGCAGTCGCTCGAGTACCTGCGCCACACCGCCTTCGGCCGGATCCTCGAGTACGAGCAGGAACTCGTCGCCTCCGAGACGCACCGCGTGCTCGGAGATCCGCATCTCCTCCGACAGCACGGCTCCGAAGAGTCGAAGGACCTGGTCGCCGACGAGATGGCCGTGCACGTCGTTGACCTGCTTGAAGCCGTCCAGGTCGATGAGGACGAGCACGTCTCCAGGCGTGACGCGGCCTGCGAACCGCTCGTAGGCCCTGCGGTTGAGCAGCCCCGTCAGACAATCGCGTTCGGCCGCCGATGCGAGCTGGTCGTGGCGCTCCAGACGGTCGAGGACACCTCGGGCATCTTCCACCAGTTGTGGCAGATGGGTCTGCAGTTGCTCGACCGACTCCGGGTACCGCGGATCGGCCACGGCCAGCAACGCCGGCCCCGTCCCGAACGACAGCTCGAGCGGGATGAGGGGTTCCGTGACGTCCTCTGCCCGGACCACCTGCCCACCCAGTTGGGCGACGGCCTCCAGCAACACCGTTCGCACCTCGTCCGCCTGCCGGCAGGAGAACAGCGCCCGCACGGCGGCCGTGACGGCACGCTGCGCCTCGAGGTCGCGGTGACCGGGACCCGGTGTGGGTTCGGTGACCCCCCGCCGGACCGGCGCGTCGCCTCGCCCGGGACCCACGCCCTGCGGCGGGACCAGCGCTCTCGGATCGTCGTCGACCTCGGTCACGGCGCGACGCG
>PWLR01000273.1 GCA_003558435.1 Nitriliruptoraceae bacterium
CAGCCCGGCCAGCGGGTTGGTCTGGTCCATGAACTGCGACAGCTGCGAGGTCCCGAAGAACTCGCGGATCGCGGAGACGACGGGCCGGATGTTGATCAGGGTCTGGGGCGTGATCGCCTCGAGGTCCTGGGTGGTCATCCGCTCACGGACGACACGTTCCATCCGCGAGAGTCCGATGCGGACCTGGTTCTGGATCAGCTCGCCGACCGAGCGCAGGCGCCGGTTGCCGAAGTGGTCGATGTCGTCGACGTCGTAGCCCTCGTCACCGGCGTGCAGGTGCACGAGGTAGGACATCGTGGCGAGCACGTCCTGATGGGTCAGCACGTGCTCGTCACGGCGATCGAACCCGAGCGCGGCGAACTCGTCGGTCAGCTTGCCGTGCTTGACGTGACCCTGACCGTCGTCCTCGAGGCCGGAGATCTTGTAGCGGCCCACGCGAGCGAGGTCGTACTTCTTGTTGGCGAAGAACATGCCCAGCAGCAACTGGCCGGCCTGCTCGGCGTTCGGCGGTTCGCCCGGACGCAGCTTGCGGTAGATCTCCTCGAGGGCGTTGGCCGGGGTGCGGCCGGTGTTGTCCTTCTCGAGGGTGAGCGCGATCGACTCCGCGCCACCGAAGAAGTCGAGGATCTCCTCGTCGGGGACCTCGGCGGTCAGGACCTCGGAGGGCGCGAGCTCGTAGCCGGCGATCTCCGGGTTCCACTCGAAGGCCTTCAGCGCCCGGTAGAACACGCTGATGGGCTGCTTGCGCTTGCGGTCCACGCGCACCGCGACGAGGTCGCGCTTGTCGACCTCGAACTCGAGCCACGCTCCGCGCGCGGGGATGGTCTTGCACCCGAACACGTCACGGCCGGTGGTCTTGTCGACCGAACGGTCGAAGTAGACGCCCGGCGAGCGCACGAGCTGGGAGACGACCACGCGCTCCGTGCCGTTGACGATGAACGTGCCCTTGCCGGTCATCACGGGGAAGTCGCCCATGAAGACCGTCTGGGACTTGATCGTGCCGTCTTCCTTGTTCAGGAACTCGGCGGTCACGAACAACGGTGCCGCGTAGGTGTAATCCTTCTCCTTGCACTCCTCGACGGAGTACTTCGGGTCCTCGAAACGGTGATCGAGGAAGCTCAGGGCCATCTTGCCCTGGCTGTCCTCGATCGGTGAGATCTCGTCGAAGATCTCACCGAGACCCTGGTCGATCAACCAGTCGAACGAGCCACTCTGGATCGCGACGAGATCGAGCTCTTCGACGGGCAAGGCTTCATGGATCTTGGCGAAACTGAAGCGCTCGGATGGGTTGACGGCTGTGCCGGCCAACAGGGACCTCCCCTGGACGTGGTGGTCGAGTGCACCGGCCGGACGAGCGGTTCCGATGCGGGCGGTGTCGTGCTGCTGCTTACCCCGGATAGGGATGATCTTCTTGCGCCTGAAGGCGACATGCGTGCGTTCCGCGCACATCTTCTGGCCGAAGCCAGGGTCATGCGGGAGCCCTCCGGATCACCGCATGGGAGCGGGCGGTCCGGTGGGCGGGTTCGATCCCGAGGTCAGCGCACGACGGCACCACGTCACAGACGACGCGGAACGGTCGGGGATGGCGGGGACCTCGATCAAGGATGCTCGCCGAGGTGCGGCGATACACACGGCGGCCATGGAGCGTACCGAGTGTGCGCGGAGCGCGTCAACCGCCCTCGGGTGACCCGAGGGCGGATGCGCGGTGGCGGACGCTCCTGTGCAAGGAGCGTCGACTCACTTCAGCTCGACGGAGGCACCTGCCGCCTCGAGCTTGTCCTTGGCCTCGTCGGCCGCGTCCTTGGTCGCACCCTCGAGGATGGCGGCCGGTGCGCTCTCGACGAGCTCCTTGGCCTCCTTGAGGCCGAGGTTCGTCAGGCCGCGAACCTCCTTGATGACCTGGATCTTCTTCTCGCCGGCGGAGGTGAGCATGACGTCGAAAGCGGTCTGCTCCTCCTCCGCTTCGGCTGCGCCGCCTCCACCGGCAGCGGCGACCGCGACCGGGGCAGCGGCGGTGACCTCGAAGGTCTCCTCGAACTTCTTGACGAGTTCGCTGAGCTCGATGAGCGTCAGCTCCTTGAAGGCATCGATCAGTTCGTCGGTGGACATCTTCGCCATCGTGGTTCCTCCTGGAAAAGCCCGCTCACGCGTGGCCGTGTTCGTGGTCAAAAACTCGAGGTCGTGGGCGCGGGCTCATCGATGGGCCCACGTCAGCCAGCGGCAGGGACGCCGCTCAGGCCTGGTCGTCGTCGGGGGCTGCGTCGTCCGTGGCCGCCGCTTCGGCGGGCGCCTCGGCCGCAGGTGTCTCGCCGGCTGCTGGCTCCGTCGTTGCGGCGGCAGGAGCCTCGTCCGCGGTCGCGGTGTCGGCGGCTTCCGGCTCGGTTCCGGCCGGGGCCTCCTCCACGGCGGGCGCGGCCGCACCGGTCGGTGTGAAGCCCTTGGCCTCCACACCGCCGTCGTCGACCAGCGCCTGCATGAGTCGCGCCTGTTTCTCGGTCGCTGCCTGCAGCAGTCGGGCGGTGCCGGACAGCGCACCCTCCATCAGACCGGCGAGCTTGGAGAGCAGGTCCTCGCGGCTGTCGAGATCGGCGAGCCCCAGGGCCTGCTGCTCATCGAGCACCTCGCCGTCGAGGTAGCCACCGCGGAACAGCAGCTCGGGGTGGTCCTTCTGGAAGGCCTTGATGGCCTTGGCCGGGCCGACCGGGTCCTCGGCGCAGAAGACGAGCCCCGTCGGACCGACGAGCAGGTCCTGCAACCCGTCGATGCCGGCGTCGGCCGCGGCACGCTTCGACAAGGTGTTCTTGACGATGCGCATCTCCGCATTGGCCTCGCGCAGCTTGACGCGCAGTTCGGCCATCTGGGGCACGGTGAGACCGCGGTAGTGGGTCAGGAGCGTGGCGGCGGCGCCGGTGAGGTCCTGACGGACCTCGTCGACCTTCGCGACCTTGTCGGGCCGTGGCACGTGTCGTCTCCGGTGGTCTCGGCCGCATCGCGGCGATTGGCGGGGGTGTGGCGCAACAGGCCCCGGACAACGACGAACCCCCCGCGCTCGCACGCAGGGGGACGACAGCGGATCGCCGTGGGCTGCACGGTGATCGACGTGGTCCGTTCCTGCGCGGGAGACGAGAGGCGCGTGGTCCGCGCGGCGTATCGCCGCGTCGGGCCGGGTACTCGGCTCACGAGTACCGGGGGTGCGCCGCCTCGACCTTCGGCCCACCGAGGTGGACGTCCTGCGGTCTTCGGCTCGGAGCACGAAGCGTAGCGTGCCGCTGACGGTGCGTCGAACCGACCGGGTTCAGACGGCGAGCAGCCCATCCACCTTGCGCAGCAGGGCGAAGGTCGTGGCGGGGACCATCAGGCTGGCATCGACCCCCGGAGCGTCGTCCGGCGCGGATCCTCCCCGGGGCACCAGCACCAGCGTGCGGACCTCAGCCGTCTCCGGCTGGGAGCGAAGGCTGCGGGCGAGCCCGAGCGCACCACCGTCGGGGAGGTCGAGGTCGAGCACCATCACCACGGGTCGCTGCTCCGCGACCTGATGGACCGCGGAGGCGGCGTCCTGCGCCTCCCGGATCTCGAAGCGGTCGTCGCCCAGCGTCAGACGGACGTGGGAACGGGTCCCCACGTCCGTCGACACCACGAGCACGCTGGTCGCCTCGCTCACGCGTCCTCGTCCTCGAGCAGGTCCTTCGAGCGCGACGGGTCGAGCGGGATGCTCGGGCTCGCCGAGGCGGAGATCGCCACGGTCTGGATGTAGCGGCCCTTCGCGGCCGACGGACGGAGCCGGATGATCTCCTCGAGGATGGCCGCGTAGTTCTCGACCAGCTGCTCCGCGGAGAACGAGCACTTGCCGAGCACGGTGTGCACGTTGCCGTTGCGGTCCGAGCGGTACTCGACGCGTCCGGCCTTGATCTCGGCCACGGCCTTGCCGACGTCCATGGTCACCGTTCCCGACTTCGGGTTCGGCATCAGGCCGCGGGGGCCGAGGGTCTTGCCCAGACGTCCGAGCTTGCCCATCATGTCGGGCGTGGCGATGATCGAGTCGATCTCGTCGAGGATGTCGCCCTGCTGGAGCTGCTCGACCAGGTCGTCATCGCCGACGTGGTCGGCACCCGCGGCGCGAGCCTCCTCGGCGCGCTCACCGCCGGCGACCACGGCGACCGTGACGCTCTTGCCGATGCCGTGCGGCAGCGCGACCGCGCCGCGCAACATCTGGTCGGCCTTCCGGGGGTCGATACCCAACCGGAACGCGCAGTCGACCGTCGCGTCGAACTGGGTCTGGTCGATCTCCTTGAGCAGGGTGAACCCCGCCTTCGGAGCATAGAGACGGTCGGCCTCGATCTTCTCGAGTCCCGCCCGGTACTTCTTGCCTCGCTTCGCCATGTGATCTCTACCCCTCGTGGTCCAGACGACGTCCGAGACGTCTCCCACCTAGGAACGATGTGGTTGGTTCTGCCGAGTCGGTCGGCTGGTCAGCCCTCGACCGTGATGCCCATCGAACGGGCGGTGCCCTCGATGATCTTCATCGCGCCGTCGACATCGATGGCGTTGAGGTCGGGCATCTTCTTCTCCGCGATCTCGCGGACCTGCTCACGCGAGACCTTGCCGACCTTGACCACGTGCGGGGTCGCGGAGCCACCCTTCAGACCAGCCGCCTTCATCAGCAGCTGCGCCGCCGGCGGGGTCTTCATGATGAAGGTGAAGGACCGGTCCTCGTAGACCGTGATCTCCACCGGAACGATGTCGCCCTGCATCTGGGCGGTGCGCTCGTTGAACGCCTTGCAGAACTCCATGATGTTCACGGAGTGCTGACCGAGCGCGGGCCCGACCGGTGGGGCCGGGTTGGCCGCACCTGCCGGGATCTGCAGCTTGATGAAGCCTGCGACCTTCTTCGCCATGGTGTCTCTCGCTCCTCGCGTGGTCCGACGGCCGCGTCACGCGGCCTCCCACGATCGATGGGACATGCTGTCGATGGACGTACTGGTCGATCTGAAGTACGGGAAGTACGGGTCGTGCTCCACCCGGATCCGGGCTGAGGCGGCGCTCAGAGCTTGGCGACGTTGTCGAACGGCAACTCGAGCGGCGTCTCGCGCCCGAAGACGCTGACGAGCACCTTGAGCTTGGCCTGATCGAGGTTGATCTCCGCGATCGTGCCGGTGAAGTCCGCGAACGGACCACCCGTGACCCGCACGGTCTCGCCGACCTCGAGGTCGATCTCGGCGACGACCTTCTCGGGCACGGCCGGCGCGCCTTCCTCGCTCTCGACCACCTCGACGTACTCGTCGGGGAGGCCGAGGGTGTCGGCGACCTCGCGCAGTGGCAGCGGCACGGGCCGGTTGCCCGGCGCGCCCACGAACCCGGTGACCGCCGGGGTGTGGCGCACGATGCCCCACACCTCGTCGTCCATCTGCATGCGCACGAGCACGTAACCGGGCAGGAACTTCTTCTGCGAGGTGGTCTTCTTGCCCTTCTTGTACTCCGTGACCTCTTCGGTCGGGATGACGACCTCGAACACGCGGTCGTCGGCCTCCAGGGCCTCGACGCGGTTGGCGAGGTTGTCCTTGACCCGCTGCTCGTAGCCGGAGTAGGTGTGCACGACGTACCAGTCGCCGAGCAGGCGACCGAGTTCCTTCTTGTCGCGCACGTCCTCGAGCGAGCGGGGCCGGCCGCGGCGCACGGGCGCTGCCTCGGCAGCGGGTGCCGGCGCGTCGTCGGCCGCTTCCTCGTGCAACGTCTCCGCTGCGGCCCCCGGGTCCTCGTCGACGTCCGCACCGGCGATGCCGAGCAGGTCGTCGAGGTCGTCGCCCGCGTCGTCGGCGGGCTCCGGGTCGGACAGCACGACGTCGGGCGCCGGGGTGTCGACGTCGACGTTGTCGACCACGGGCGGGCTGTCCGCATCGAGGTCGTCGTCATCGCCGCCGGTGCCGGCCAGTTCGTCGAGGTCGGTGGCGGCCTGCGTCCCGGGCGCGTCCGCGTCGGGCGCAGCGTCGGTCACGCCGGGCGCCGGCTCGGTCGCACCCACGGGATCGGGCACGTCGTCGCCGACCGGCGGGTCGTCGGTCGCGTGCAGTTCCTCCGGACGCACGTCGGCGCCCTCGGCGAGGTCCTGCTCGGATGTGGTGGTGTTGTCGGGCACGTGGGTCACCCCAGGGTGTTGATGACGGCTTCGCGGAAGATGAAGTCCATCCCCCACACGATCCCGACCAGCACCAGCGTCGTGACGAGCACGACGATGGTGTAGGACGTCACTTCCTTGCGATCGGGCCAGGCGACCTTGCGCAACTCGCTCCGCACCTCACGCATGAACTGCGCGGGCGGGGTCCGTCCATCGGCGGCCGGCGTCGAGGCAGCGCTGTCCTGCCCGCTGGTGCGGCGTTCCTCGCGATCGCCTTGGCGTTCGGATTCGCGACTCATATGGAGCCTCCCTGCCCTGGATCGTCGGGCGAGGTTCCTGCCGGCCGGCGGTAGCCGGAGACGGGTGGTGGGGTTGGGACCCGTGGACCCACCTTGCGGGTCGTTGCCATGCGTGGCCGTGACGGCCGGTTCGCATGGGTTCGGGTGTCGTTCACGTCGCACGGGAGGAGGGACTTGAACCCCCAACCGCCGGTTTTGGAGACCGGTGCTCTTCCAGTTGAGCTACTCCCGTCCGTCCCCGCTCCGGGTCGTCGACTGCCGGCAACATGACCTTGCAGCATCATGACCACGAGCAGAGCCGAGCGGAGCCCGACACGGGAACGCTGCCCCACACGGAGGCAGCTTCCGATAAGGGTAACGCCACAGGGCGGTGGGCGACAACCACCCCCACGAACGACGCGCGCCGCGCGGCCGCCGGGAACCCGCCACGGGCGGCGGGGAGCGCGGTCAGGGCCCGTTCAGAGACGGATGCGACCGGCGCCCTTCAAGATGCGGTCACCCGACTCGTTGGTGCCGGTCAGCGCCACGGTGGCGATCCCGTCCTCGATCGCGGTCACCTTGCCACCGAACGTCGAGGTGGTCCCGAGCGGCCACGGGCGGGTGAACCGCACCTGGACCTCCAGCACCCGCTCCGGGCCGCCGGCGAACGCGGTGAGCACGCGTGAGGCCAGGCCCATGGAGAACATGCCGTGGGCGATGATGCCACCGGTCGGGCTCACCTGACCCGCGAAGGCCTGGTCGTAGTGCAACGGGTTGAAGTCCCCCGACGCGCCGGCGTACATCACCGAGGTCGTCAGGTTGGAGACCTGCTCGATGCTCGGCAGTTCCGTGCCGACCTGCACGGCCGGATGGGGCGAGGACGACTCGCTCATGCCGCACCCTCCTGGGTCGCGGGCTTGGCGTCGGCCGCTGCCGGCGCCGAGCCGAGGAACACGATGGTCGCCTCCGAACGGACCGCCAGCTCGCCCGAGTCCGCGAACACACACGCCACCTCGGTGACCATGAACTCGTTGCTGCCACGCGTCGAGATGTCGGCGATGCGAGGCGTGCAGTGCAGGACGTCACCGGGGCGCATCGGGCGCTCGCCGAACATGTAGCGCTGCGAGCCGTGGACCAGCGTCGGATGCGTTCCGAGATCCGGGTCGGCGAACGCGGCCTGACCACCCTTGACGATGGTGAAGGTCGCGGCGAAGGTGGGCGGTGCCACGCAGTCGTCCCCCGCGCTGAAGTAGCGGGGATCGGTCTCGCCGAGGGCGTCCGCGTACTCGCGGATCTTCTCGCGGGACACCTCGTAGGTGTAGGTGGGGTAGGTCGTTCCCACCTTGTCGGGGTTGAGCGCCATCGCGGGGGCCTCCTGGCCGTCGCCGAGCCGTCACCGAGTCGCGGTCGGTCCGGCGGCGAGCCTAGGCGAGGGCCGGGGCCGCCGGTCGGGTCGGCTGCCGGGACGGGCGCACGCCGCGTCGACACGACTC
>PWLR01000006.1 GCA_003558435.1 Nitriliruptoraceae bacterium
CCGTGGCGGGGTCACCCCGCCACGGCACGCCGCGCCGGTTCACAGCTGCAGGTCGGTGCCCTCGAGCCAGGGCCGGACGATGTCGAGGTTCTCCTCGAGCCACTGCCGGGCCCCGTCGAGTTCCGTGTCGGCCTCGTCGAGCACCGTGACCGTGAGCTCGGCCAGGACGTCGGCCTCGATGTCCATGTTCTGCAGGGCCTGCGCGACCTCCGGGAAGTCCTCGCTGAAGCCCTCACGGGCGATGTTGTGGATCTGGTCGGGGTCGCCGAGCGCGTTCTCCGGATCCTCGAGGTTCTTCAGCTCGAAGCGGCCGTAGGCCGGGTGGGGTTCCCACAAGGTGACCACGACCGGTTCCTCGGCGGCGATCGACGCCTCCAACTCGGCCAGCATCGCGGCCGTCGAACTCGTCACGTGGGTCCACTCGTCCTCGAGGCCGTAGGTCGGCATGACCTCCTCGTCGGAGATCCGGGCCAGGCCCGAGCCGGGTTCGATGCCGATGATCTGCCCGCCGAACATGTCGGCGTTGCCCTGCAGATCCGCGATCGAGTCGATCTCGTCGACGTACTCCGGGACCACCCACGTCAGGGGTGCGCCGTCCAGCCAGACCCCGAGATCCTCGAGGTCGTCGCTGTACTGCTCCCAGTAGTCCTCATGGGTGCTCGGGAGCCAGGCGTCGAGGAACAGGTCGAGCTCACCGGTCGCGACGCCGTCGAAGACGGGTCCGACGTCGGTCTGGGTCTGGGTGACCTCGAAGCCGTTCTCCTCGAGGATGACCTGCCACAGGTTGGTGACCGCGATGTCCTCCTCCCAGGGGATCCATCCGATCTCGATGGCGCGACCCTCGCCGACGTCGCTGCCCTGCATGCCCTCCTCGGGCTCCTCGTCGGGATCGTCGACCGGATCATCGTCGGGGTCGTCCGCCGGGTCGTCGACCGGGTCGTCATCGACCAGCTCGTCGGGGCCGTCGTCCGCCTCGCACGCAGCCAGTAGCAGCACGGCGCTCAACAACCCGACCATCCAACCCGCACGTGAACGTTCGAGGGTCCTTCTCAGCCTGATCATCATCACTCCTTGTCGTGTGTCGGTCCTCGTCGTGTGTCGGTCTTCTGGGTGGTTGACATGGCTCGTGTGGTGGGAGGGGCGGGCCTCACGCGGTCCCGCGCGCGCCGGCATCGCCGGCTCCGAACCCGGCGGTGACGCGGTCGAGGAAGATGGCGAGGATCACCACCGCCAGACCGCCTTCGAAGCCGAGCCCCACCCGCAGGCGCTGCACGCCCTCGACGATGATCCCACCCAGCCCGCCGGCTCCCGCCAGCCCGGCGATGACCACCATCGACAGCGCGAGCATGATCACCTGGTTGACCCCGGCCATGATCGAGGGCAGGGCCAGCGGTAGCTGCACCCCGGTCAGCACCGTGCGTGGGGTCGCGCCGAAGGCCTCGGCGGCCTCCACCACCTCGCGGTCGACGTGCCGGATACCGAGTTCGGTGAGCCGTACCGCCGGAGGCATCGAGAACACCAGCGACGCGATCACCCCGGGGACCACCCCGATACGGAAGAAGATGACCGCGAGCAGCAGGTAGACGAACGCGGGCATGGTCTGCATGAAGTCCATCAGCGGCTTGATCACGGCGCTGGCCGTGCTGCTGCGCGCCGCCAGGATCCCGAGCGGGATCCCGATGGCCACCGCCAGCAGGGCGGCGACGACCACCAGGGCCAGGCTGACCATCGTGGCCTCGAAGTGCCCCATGGCGTCCACCAACAGGAAGGCGGCGAGGGTGAACAGCGCGAAGGCCCAGCCGACGGCGAAGTACGCGATCGCGGTGAACGCGAGCAGGATCACGACCACCGGCGGTCCGACCAGCAGGGTCTCCACCCAGCCGACGAGCGCGCTGACGATGGTGCGCAGCGGTCCGAAGATGAAGGCGAGGTTGTCGAGCAGCCAGTCGACCGCGTCGCTCGCCCACCCGGCGACGTCGAGGTCGGGCGCGATCTGCTGGGCGAGCAGCTCAGGCATCGGCGGGCTCCTGCCGTCCACGGCCCGCGCCGTTCGGATCCCGGCCCGCCGCCTGGGGCCCGGTGGACACCTCCGTGCCCGCCAGCGAGGCGAGCAGTCGCGCGCGTGGGACGACCCCGAGCAGCTTGCCGGTGTCGTCGGTCACCGCGATCGGCACCGAGTTGCGGGCGGCCAGAGCCGACAGGTCGGCGAGCAACGTGTCGGGGGGCACGTTCGCGTAGTCATCGGTCAGCAGGCCGCCGATCTCTCGGGCGCCCTCCCCGAGGCCCCGGGCCAGCCGGTCGTCACGCGCGACCCCGAGCACGCGCCCGTCCTCGGCGAGGACGTAGACCCCGTTGGCCTCCTGGCCCGCGAGCCAGTCCAGGACCTCCTGCGGCGAGGCCGTCGGTGCGAACACCCGGCGGGGCTCGCGCATCGCGATGTCGGCCGTGAGCACCCGGGAGCGATCCACGTCCGCGACGAACTCGGCCACGTAGTCGCTGGCCGGGGACGCGATGATCTGCGCCCCGGTCCCGATCTGCACCACGCGTCCCTGTCGCAGCACACAGATGCGGTCGCCGAGCAGCATGGCTTCGTTGAGATCGTGGGTGATGAACACGATGGTGCGTTGCAGCTCCGACTGCAGTTCGGCCAGCAGGCCCTGCATCTCCCGGCGGATCAGGGGGTCGAGCGCGCTGAACGGTTCGTCCATCAGCAGGATGTCGGCCTGCGTGGCGAGTCCACGGGCGAGCCCGACCCGCTGCTGCATGCCGCCGGAGAGTTCGGACGGGTAGTGCTCCGACCAGCCCGCCAGCCCGACGGTCTCGAGTGCCTCCTCGGCGCGCTCACGCCGCTCGTCGGGTTCGACACCCTGCACCTTCAGCCCGAACGCGGCGTTCTCGACCACGGTGCGGTGCGGGAACAGCGCGAAGTGCTGGAAGACCATCGACATGCGCCGCTGGCGCAGTTCGCGCAACCCGCGGTTGTCCAGGGCACCGACCCGTTCGTCACCGATCCACACCTCGCCGGCGCTCGGCTCCACGAGGCGGTTGAGCATCCGGATCACCGTGGACTTGCCCGACCCGGACAGCCCCATGACCACGAACAGTTCGCCCGCCTCGACCTCGAAGCTGACGTCGTCCACCGCCAGGGTCTGACCGAGTTGCTCTCGGATCCAGGCGGCGTCCCGGCCGGAGCCCTGCGCCTCGAGCGCCTTCTTGGGGGCATCCCCGAAGACCTTGGTGAGACCCTCTGCACGGACATGGCTGGCCACGTGACTCCCCGGTTCGGTCGTGACCCTCGTAGAGCGTCAGCGCCGCGCCGTCTGCTCGCAGCGAGAGGGTCAGTCACCAGCCAAGCGTGATGGTGCCCCCCGTCCGGCCGGCGACCTGGACGAAGGTCCGGGCACTCCGTCAGGGCGAACTGCCGAAGGCGACGGCCCGATGGCCGTCGCCTCCGTCGCCGGGCGCGCCCCTACGCGCGGAACGCCTCGCCGGCCTCGGCCTTCGCGAGCAGCGACGCCGGAGGTACGAACCGATCGCCGTAGCGGTCGGTCAACTCCTTGCAGCGCGCGACGAACCCGGTGGTGCCACCGGGGTACTGGTCCACGTACTGCGCCACCCCGCCGGTCCAGGCCGGGAACCCGATGCCGAAGATCGAGCCGATGTTGGCATCGGCCATGCTCTCGATGACGCCCTCGTCGAAGCAGCGCACCGTCTCGATCGCCTCGATGATGAGCATCCGCTCGACCAGGTCGTCCATCGGGACCTCGGTCTCGCCCGAGGAGATGTGCTCGAGCAGCCCGGGCCACAGCCGCTGACGCGATCCGTCCTCGGCGTAGTCGTAGAAACCCGCTCCCCCGGAGCGCCCCGGCCGGTCGAACTCCTCGACCATCCGGTCCAGGATCAGGTAGGCCGGGTGCCGCTGGAAGTCCTCGCCGGCCTGCTCGGCAGCCGCCCGGTACTCCGCCTCGATCTTGCGCGGCAGGGTCAGGGTCAGCTCATCCATCAGCTGCAACGGAGGGGCCGGGTAGCCCGCCCGCTCGCCCGCGCGTTCGATCGTGACCGGATGCACACCCTCGCTCAGCATCGCCACCGCTTCGTTGAGGAAGGTGCCGATCACCCGGGAGGTGAAGAACCCGCGCGAGTCGTTGACCACGATCGGGGTCTTGTTGATCTGCTGGACGAGGTCGACCGCACGGGCCAACGCCGCATCGGAGGTCTGCTCGCCCCGGATGATCTCCACCAGCGGCATCTTGTCGACCGGTGAGAAGAAGTGCAGCCCGATGAAGTCCTGCTGCCGCTCGACCCCGGTCGCCAGCGTGGTGATCGGCAACGTCGAGGTGTTGGAGCACAGCAGCGCGTCGGGTGCGACGACCGGCTCGGTCTCGGCGAAGACCCGGTGCTTGAGGTCGGTCGATTCGAACACGGCCTCGATCACGAGGTCGCACCCGGCGAGGTCGGCCACCTCGGCGGTCGGGGTGATGCGGTCGAGCAGCGCCTGGCCCTTCTCGGCCGAGACCTTGCCGCGCTCGACGCCCTTGGCGACCAGTGTCTGCGAGTAGGCCTTGCCCTTCTGCGCACCCTCGAGGGTGACGTCCTTGAGCATCACCTCGATGCCCGACTTCGCGCACTGGTAGGCGATGCCCGCACCCATCAGTCCGGCACCGAGCACCGCGACCCTGGTGGCCGTGGAACGCTCGAAGCCGTCGGGACGCGAACCGCCCTTATTGATGGTCTGCAGGTCGAAGAAGAACGCCTGGGTCATGTTGGTGGCCTGGGCGGAGTTGCACACCAGGTCCACGAAGTAGCGGGTCTCGATCTCGAAGGCGCGGGCGACCGGCACCGCGGCCCCCTCGACGGCGGCGCACATGATGTGGTGCGGGGCGTCGTAGTGCGCACCCTTGAGCTGCTTCTTGAGGTTGGCGGGCACCGCCGGGGCGTTCTGGGCGAACATCGGGTGCTGGGTGGCGCCGCCGGGGATCTTGTACTTCGCGTGGTCCCAGGGCTGCGCCGACTCCGGGGTGGCCGCGATGAAGGCGCGGGCGGCGGCCATCGCGGCGTCGCGGTCGTCGGCGACCTCGTCGAGCAGGCCGAGCTCCAGCGCCTTGTCGAGCTTGTGGCGTTGGCCCTGGATGAGCACGTTGATCAGCGCGTTGGCGATCCCGAGCATCCGCACGGTGCGCACGACGCCGCCGCCACCGGGCAGCAGCCCGAGGGTCACCTCCGGCAGTCCGAACACGGCCTTGGGGTTGGCGACCGCGATGCGCCGGTGACAGGCCAGCGCGATCTCCAGACCGCCACCGAGCGCGGTGCCGTTGACCACGGCCACGACCGGGACGCCGAAGGTCTCCAACTCGCGCAGCGCGGAACCGAGGCGGGCGGTGTCGGCCGCGACCCGGTCGGCGTCGTCGGGTCCTGCGGCGATCAGCTCGTTGAGGTCACCACCCGCGAAGAAGGTGTCCTTGCCCGAGGTGACGATGACGCCGGTGACCTGATCCCGCTCGGCGCGCAGATCCGCGACGGCCGCGACCAGGTCGTCGGTGAACTGCGCCCGCATCGTGTTGACCCCCTGGGTGGGATCATCGAGGGTCAGGGTGACGACGCCGTCGGCGTCGCGGTCGACGCGGATCGTCTCGAGCGGGTCATGCTTGGTGGTCACGGCGGTGTCCTCGTGTCGTGTCGCGCGTAGGGCGTGTGAGGGTGGAACGTTCGACGGTGTGGGGTGTCAGAGGCGTTCGACGACGGTGGCGATGCCCATGCCCCCGCCGATGCACAGGGTCACGAGGCCGGTGGTCAGATCACGGCGCTCGAGCTCGTCGATCATCGTGCCGAGCAGCATCGCTCCGGTCGCCCCGAGCGGGTGGCCCATGGCGATGGCGCCGCCGTTGACGTTGGTGATCTCGTGCGAGATGTCGAGGTCGCGCATCAGCTTCAGCGCGACGGCGGCGAACGCCTCGTTGATCTCCACCAGGTCGATGTCGTCGACGGTCATGCCGGCCTTGTCGAGCGCCTTGCGGCACGCCGGGGCCGGACCGGTCAGCATGATCGTCGGTTCGGAACCGATCACGGCGGCTGAGCGGATCCGGGCCCGCGGGGTCAGCTGGTGACGACGGCCGGCCTCCTGGCTCCCGATCAGGGTCAGTGCGGCCCCGTCGACGATGCCCGAGGAGTTGCCGGCCGTGTGCACGTGCTCGATCCGCTCCACCCGGGTGTAGCGCTGCAGCGCGACGGCATCGAAGCCGCCCATCTCCCCGACACCGGCGAACGATGCGCCGAGCGAGCCGAGCGCCTCGAGGTCCGTGTCGGGTCGCACCGCCTCGTCACGGTCGAGGATGACCCGCCCGCTGGGGTCGAGGACCGGGATCACGGAGCCTTCGAAGCGGCCGTCGGCCCATGCCTTGCCAGCCCGCACCTGTGACTCGAGCGCGAACGTGTCCACGTCCTCGCGTGAGTAGCCCTCGATGGTGGCGATCAGGTCCGCCGAGACGCCCTGGGGAACGAACGAGGTCGCGTAGTTGACCTCCGCGTCCATCGCCCAGGGGTCGCCGCCGGAACCCATCGGCACCCGGGACATCGATTCCACCCCGCCGGCGAGGATCAGGTCCTCCCAGCCCGAACGGATGCGCGCCGCGGCCTGGTTGACCGCCTCGAGACCCGACCCGCAGTAGCGGTTCAGTTGCACGCCGGCGACCGTCTCCGGCAACCCGGCGAAGTTGGCCGCGGTGCGTGCGACGACGCCCCCCTGGTCGCCGTGGGGTTCCACGGTGCCGAGCACCAGATCGTCGATACCGGTCGCGTCGAGCTCGGGGTGGCGCTCACGCAACGCATCGATCAGGCCGGTGACCATCGGCACCGGTCGCACGGTGTGCAGCGCCCCCGTGGCCTTGCCGCGACCACGCGGGGTTCGGACGGCGTCGTAGACGTAGGCCTCGGTCACCAGGGGATCCTCTCCTCGGCCCGATCGCCGGATCCCACCGGTCGTCGGGAGTCCACTGCCACTCTCGTAACGTGACAGCGGGACTGTAACATCAGGATTGACGAGGAGTTGCACCATGGCCGCGACCCCGCCCGCCGCGACGCGCGACGACGACCGCTACACCGTGGACGAGGTCGCCGCGGCCGCGGGCCTCACCGTGCGGACCCTGCGCTTCTACGCGACGAAGGGCCTGTTGCCCGCCCCGGAGTTGCGGGGCCGCGTCGGCTTCTACGACCACGCGCACCTCGCGCGCCTCCGGCTGATCCACGACCTTCAGGAGGCCGGCTTCACGCTCAGCGCGATCGAGCGCTTCCTCGCGCGCATGCCGGAGAACGCCACCGCCGAGGACGTCGAGGTGTTCCACGCGCTGCTCACCCCGTGGGTCGCGACCGTGCCCGAGGAGCTCAGCCGTGAGCAGCTCGACGCCGCGGCCGGCCGGGAGGTCGACGACGAACTCCTCGACGGGCTCGTGGCGGTCGGCGTCGCCCAACGGACCGATGCCGGTCTGGTCCGGGCGCGCCCGGCCGACCTCGCGCTCGGTCTCGAGCTGCTCGACCTCGGTGTCCCCCGGGTGATGATCGCCGAGTCCCGGGCGATGATCGACGCCGCCACCGGCCAGCTCGCGGAGGACCTGTCGGCCCTGCTGCGCCGGCATCTGCTGCGTCCCTACCTCGAGGGGGAACTCCCGGCCGATCAACGACACCGGCTCTCGGGCGTCATCGAGCGCCTCAAGCCGCTCACGATCCAGGCGGTCATGCAGGCCATGCACGACGCGGTCGACCGGGCGGTGCGGACACGCGCCGGTGGTGCCCACGACGATCCGGGCTGAGCTGCGCCGATCGACACCGGCGGGAGGGCGCCGGGGTCGGGGCACCCCGCCAGCTCCGAGGCCGCTTCAGCCCGCACG
>PWLR01000063.1 GCA_003558435.1 Nitriliruptoraceae bacterium
GCCGACGGGCAGGATCTCGGAGACGATCCCCATCGCCGGCAGGATCATGATGTAGACCTCGGGATGCCCGAACAACCAGAACAGGTGCTGGTAGAGGATCGGGTCACCACCGGTGGCGGGCTGGAAGAACTGTGCCCCGAGCACCGTGTCCGCGTGCAGCATGAACAGCGCGACGGCGATGATCGGCAGCGCGAACAGCAGCAGGAAGTTCGTGACCAGCGCCATCCAGATGAAGACCGGCATGCGCATGAAGGTCATACCGGGCGCGCGCATGTTCAGGATGGTGACGATGAAGTTGACGGCAGCCGCCAACGAACTGACCCCGAGGATGTTCAGGCCGACCGCGTAGAAGGCCATGTTCGACACCGCATCGGTGGACAGCGGGGCGTAGCCCACCCAGCTGCCGTTGGGGGCACCCCCGAGCGCGAAGGAGCTGTAGAGGAAGATGCCACCGAAGAGATAGACCCAGTAGCTGAAGGCGTTCAGGCGCGGGAAGGCGACGTCGCGCGCGCCGATCATCAGCGGGATCAGATAGTTGAAGAACGCGGCGGACAGCGGCATGACCACGAGGAAGACCATCGTGATGCCGTGCATCGTGAAGGCCTGGTTGTAGATCTCCTCGGTCAGCAGGGACTGCTCGGCCTGCGCCAGTTGCGCCCGGATCAGCCCCGACTCGAACCCGCCGAGCGCGAAGAACACCAGGACCGTGAAGAAGTACATGATCCCGATCTTCTTGTGATCGGTCGTGGTGATCCACGAGGTGAAGCCCGACTGCTTGTTCGGGCGGCCGCTGAAGCCCTGCTTGTCCACCGTGCTGGTCGACATCCTGGCTGCTCCTTGTGGCTGGGGTGGCGCTGCACCCCGACCGTCGTTCCGGGGGCGGATCGGTTCGGGTCAGGTCATTCGAGGGTGAGCAGGTAGGCGACCAGCGCATCCAGCTCATCGTCGTTGAGGTCCAGGTTGGGCATCCCGATGCCGTTGGACTCGTACTGCATCGGCTTGATGTTGTCGGGGTCCTCGAGCCACGCCCGCAGGTTCTCCTCGGTCATGTCCACGATGGCGCCGGCGAACTCCTCCCGGCTCATCAGGTGGGTGAGGTCGGGACCGGTGTTGGGCGCCCGGTTGGCGTCGCCCTCCCAGGCCTGGTGGCACGACGCGCAGGCCTGACGGCCGTCACCGAGGTCGGCGTACAGTGCCCGTCCCTCAGCCGCCAGGGTGCCCTCGTCCGGGATCTCCGCGGGGGCGGTCTGGTCCTCGACCCACTGGTCCCAGTCCGCGTCGTTCAGCGCGACCGCCCGGGCCCGCATGTTCACATGGGACAACCCGCAGTACTCGGCGCACTGGCCGAGGTAGCGGCCGGGCTCGTCGGCCTGCAGGTTCAACGTCGTGGTCTGACCCGGGACGAGGTCCTGCTTGCCGGCCAGACGTGGGATCCAGAACGAGTGCAGCACGCCGCGGTCGGGCGAGCGGGCCAGGTCCGTCGCGGTCATCTCGAGGCGGACCGGCATGTCGGTCGGGATCACGAGCTCGTTGGCGGTGTAGATGTCGTGATCCGGGTAGTAGAACTCGAACCACCAACGGTGTCCGATGACCTCGACGGTCATGAACTCCTCGTCGGGCTCGTCCATCGTCTCGAAGATCATCTGCACCGTCGGCACCGCGATGACCGCCAGGATGACCGCAGGGATGACCGTCCAGAAGATCTCGAGCCGGGTGTTGCCGTGCACCTGCACGGGCAACGAGCCGTCGTCGTCCTTCCTGGTGCGGAACTTCACCACCGAGTAGATGATGAGCCCCTGGACGAGCACGAAGACCACCAGGGCGATGATCGCCACGATGGTGATCAGGTCGTGGGGTGCCTGGGCATAGGGCCCGGCCGGGTCGAGGGCGTTCTGCTCCGCGTCGCCACAGGCGGCGAGCACGAACGCGGAGGCCAGCAGGACACTCGGGACCACTCGCGACCGGCGCCGGGTGGCGGGGCGCGTGGTGGGGTGCTCGCGCAACGTGGTGTCTCCTCGTCGGTCGGATCCTGGTTGGGACCCTGCGGCCATCGGATCGCCGGGTGCGCACCCTACGGTCCAACGTTCACGCCTCCGCCGCGTGACCGTGCGTCCGGGTGGGACCCACCTCGCGCGGGCGACCGACTCGTGCTCCAGAACCTACATGAACCTCCATGTGGTCCCGGTCGCGATCCGGAGGCCGACGGACCGAACGTGACGGCACACCTGGTCACGGGATGGTAGCCGTTCGCGCACGTACCGACCCAAACCGACGAGGCGATGAGACCGGGGATGCTCAGGGCTCCCAACGGAACGCACGCGACGCCAGGCCGATCGCCACCAGACCCCACAGCGCGACGGTCACGGTCTCGGCAAGCGCCAGACCACCGCCACCGAGCGCGACGCGCAGGGCCTCGCCGAGCGCCCCCACGGGCAGCACGGTCCCGATCGCCGCGAGGGAATCGGGCAGCGCATCGGCGTCGAAGGTCACCCCGCTGACCACCAGCAACACCAGGAACACCGCGTTGGACAGCGCGAGGGTCGCCTCGGCGCGGAGCGTGCCCGCCATCAGCAGGCCCAACCCGGTGAAGGTCACCGCGCCGAGCACGACCAAGCCCAGTGCCAGGGGGACACCACCCGCCGGCCGCCATCCGAGGGCCAGGACGGCCAACCCGATCACCAGACCGGTCTGCACGGCCAGCAGCAGCGCCACCGCCACGCCCTTGGCCACCAGGAAGCCCGTGCGCGACAGCGGGGTCCCACCGAGCCGCTTCAGCACCCCGTACTTGCGCTCGAAGGCGGTCTGGATCGCGACGGCGACCAGACCCGTGGCGGCGACCGAGATCGCCAGCACCCCCGGGACCAGGAAGTCGACGGGGGCCTGATCCCCCGTCGGGAGCACGTCCACCTGGCTGAAGAAGACGAGGAACCCGACCGGGATCCCGAAGGTGACGATCAGGCTCTCACCCGATCGGACGAGCAGACGCAGCTCCATGAGTGCCTGGGCGATCACGGCACGAGCCCACGGCGTACGCCCGCGGTCGGTGGGCGGCGCGCTCGCCACCGGGGCGCGTGCGCGGGCCGTTCCGTCCACCGGCGTCGTACTCATGAGCCCACCTCGAGGTCCTCCTGGACCGCCCGGGAACGTCGCCGGGCACGGCGCTGCGCCACGCGCGGGCCGACCGCGGAGACCTCCCCACCGTCGTCGGCCGTCAGGCGCAGGAAGACGTCCTCGAGGGTGCGGCGCCCGGAGCGCAGTTCACCGATGCGAACGTCGTGACGCTCCAACCAGAGCGCCAGACGAGCCACCGTCGCGGGCTCGTTCGGCGCCTGGAGGGCGTACCAACCGGGCCGGACCGCACGAACGTCGGCTCCCAACTCGGAGCCCAACGCGGCCACGTCCAGTCCCGGGCGGGCCGAGAACTCGAGTTCGTCGTGCCCCGATCGGGTGAGTTCGTCCGGAGTGCCGAGGGCCACCAACCGACCATGATCGATGATGGCGACCCGATCGGCGAGATGCTCGGCCTCGTCGAGGAGGTGGGTGGTCAGCACGACGGTCACCCCGCCGGCACGCAACTCACTGACGTGCTGCCAGGTCAGGCGCCGGGCCGCCGGGTCGAGCCCGGCGGTCGGCTCGTCCAGGAACACCACTTCCGGACGACCGATCACGGCCAAGGCCAGCGACAGCCGCTGCTTCTGGCCGCCGGACAGGTCGCGGAAGCGGGTCCCACGCGCATCGTTCAAGCCGACACGCTCGAGCAGGGCCTCCGGATCGAGGGGGGCGGCATGGAACGCCGCGAACAGCCGTAACACCTCCATCGGCCGCGCCATCGGGTAGACGCCGCCCTCCTGGAGCATGAGTCCGAGCCGGGGGCGCAACGCCGCGGCGTCACGTCGTGGATCGAGGCCGAGGACCCGCACCGTGCCCGCATCGGGACTGCGGTACCCCTCGCAACACTCCACGGTCGTGGTCTTCCCGGCACCGTTGGGGCCGAGCAGCGCCAACGTCTCGCCCGCGCGGACCTCGAGGTCCAACCCGTCGACCGCCGTGACGCCGCCGTAGCGCTTCGACAGCCCACGCACCACGATGGCGGGCTCGGCGGACGGTTCGGTCACCGGGGACTCGAAGCTCGGGAGGCAGGCAGGTGGACGGGCCGGAGGGGACCCACCGGCCCGTCCAACCCCCCGTCCGACCCTGTGGTGTTCATCCGTCCGGGGACCACACCATCGATGACTGGACAACCATAGGACGACCGAGCTATCGTTCGAGCGTGACCTCTCGAGGTCACGCGGCCCCGTGTGTCCCCCCGTCGCACGGGGCCGCACTCTGTCTCCGCACGGGTCGCCCCTCGGGCCATCGCCGAGCGCCGGCGACCGCCACCCCGGTCGCCGGGGCGGACCACCGGTCCCTACGATGCCACCTCGACATGCGCCCCCGCGTCGGACCGACCCGACCGGACCCCGTCCCTGGGGGCATCACACCTCGGATCCTTCCGTGCCCGACGGCGAGCCACGCTCCGTGCCGCCGCCCGCCCCTGCCGGCGGGTCGGCGCACCGCCTCGAGGTCGAGGTACGAGCCGACCGCGCAGACGAGGTCGCCGCAGCCCTGTGGGCACGGGGCGCGACCGGGGTCTGGGAGCAGCCCGGCGCGCTCGTCGCCTGGTTCGCGCCAGCTGCCTCGACGCCCTCCGCAGCCACACTCGGCGAGGTCCCGGGCGTGCCCGAACTGGCGACGCCGAAGCAGCGGTGGAGCCTGGAGCCCGAGCGCGACTGGCAGGCCGAGTGGAAACGCACGATCCATCCGGTCCAGGCAGGGCGGGTGGTCGTCGTGCCGAGTTGGTTGGCCGACGCCCACGAACCGGCGACGGGCGAGCTCACCCTGGTGCTCGACCCCGGACGGGCGTTCGGCAGCGGACACCACGCCACCACCACCCTGTGCCTGGAACTGCTCGATGCGCTCGAGGTCGGGGGTGGACTGGCGGGTCGGACGGTCGCCGACATCGGGTGCGGGACCGGCGTGCTGGCCATCGCCGCGGCCCGGTGGGGCGCGCACGTCACCGCGGTCGACATCGATCCCGACGCGGTCGAGGTCACCCGCGAGAACGCGGCACGCAACGGCGTCCCGCTCACCACCGGGGTGGGGAGCGCACCGGCGATCGAGGGGCCGGTGGACGTCGTGGTCGCCAACCTCGTCACCGACGTGGTCATCGACCTGGCCCGGGCCCTGGTCGCCGCGACCGGGACGACGCTGATCGTCAGTGGCATCGCCCGCGAGCGCCGGGACCGCGCCCTGGACGCGTTGCAGGCCCATGGCGCACGGACCGTCGAGGTGCGCGAACGCGATGGCTGGATCGCCGCACGGCTGGTGGTCGGAGCGGACGACGGAGCGCGAGCATGATCGAGGTCGGCGTCGCGTACCGCCTGATGGCGATCGGCGTGGCCGTGATCCTGACGACCGCGTGCACGGAACCGGACCTCGCCGAGACCGCGCCGGCGACCACCGACAGCGACGACGTGTTGAGCGAGCCCGCCCTCGACCCGGCGCGCGACGCGCTCGTCGAGACGCTGGCGACGCTGACCGAGACGCTCACCGCGATCCAGGCGGAACTCGAGGTCGCCGCCACCAGCGAGAGCACGTCCGGTTCCCGCGCCGCCGCGAACGCGGCCCTCGGGCTGTTGTTGGACGACCCGGAGATGCGGTCCCCCGACGAGCCGTCACTGTTCCCTTCCCGCACGACCGAACGCGAGGAGCCTGCAGACCTCGACGACCTGCTCAGCGCGACCTTGACCGCGGCGCGGGAGGCGGGCGGAGACCTGGGACGAGCGACCGTCGAGGCATTGCGCGAGCCCGTCGCCGGGGATCTGGGGGCCTGGGAACGGGACGCGGAAGGCGTGGTCGCCTCCGCAGCCGCCGTCGTCGAGGGGGTCCGAGACGTGGATGCGGTCGCCGAAGAGGTCCTGCTCCTGCCCGCCGACGGGTTGCGTGCGCTGGCGTGGACGTTGCTCGCGACCGAGACCGCCGACGCCGAGGTGACCCGCGAAGCGGCCGCCCGCGCCAGCGCCCACATGTCGGTCGTGCTGATCGGCATCGGGCTGCTGGACACCTCGGAGCCCGACGATGATGACGACCCGGCAGAGGACGGGGATGACGCATGAGCGGACGGATCCCCCTCCCGCGCGATCCGGTCGAGGCGGTCGTGGACGGTTTCACCCACGGCGGTGAGGGCGTCGTGAGGATCGAGGGCAAGGCCGTGTTCGTCGCGGGGACCCTGCCCGGCGAGCGGGTCCGGGTCCGTGTCGTCGAGGACCGGAAGCGCTGGGCGCGAGCGGAACTGCTCGAGGTGATCGATGCCAGCCCGGACCGTGTCGAGCCCCCCTGTCCCTACGTGCCCGAGTGCGGGGGGTGCGATCTTCAGCACGCCGCCCCAGCGGCACAGCGGCGGTTGAAGACCCGGGTCGTGATCGAACAGCTCACCCGACTGGGCGGCGTGCAGGACCCGCCCGTGGTCAGCTGCCGCGAGGTCGGTCCCGCCACCGGTTACCGCAACCGTGCCCAGTTGCACGCCGATCCGGAGGGCCGCCTGGGCTTCCATCGCTCGGGTACCAACACGGTCGTCCCGATCGACCGGTGTCTCATCCTCAACGAACCGGCCCAACACGTCCGCGACATGGTCGGTGACGGATCGGGGGCCGAGGAACTGGTGGTGCGCGGCACCGAGCGCACCGGGCGCGCCGCCGCCACGCTGGCGCCCGGCCCGGGACCGTTGCACCTGCCCGACGGCACGTTCGACCTGCTGCTCCGGCAGCCCAACGGCTCGACGGTCACGATGCGCGGGACCGGCGAGCTGACCGAGGAGGTCGCCGGGCTGACCTATGCGTTCCCCGCCGATGCGTTCTTCCAGAACAACACCGCGGGTGCGGAAGCGTTGGTCGCCAACGTCCTGGACGCCGTCGGCGACGCTTCCGGTGCGCTCACCTGGGACCTCTACGCCGGGGTCGGACTGCTGTCGCTGCCGCTGGTCCGGGCCGGCGCCGAGGTGCTCGCGGTCGAGGGTCACGCCGCGGCGGCCGCGGCGGCCGAACGCAACGCCGAGGCCAACCGACTGCTCCTGCGCGTCATGGCCGAGCCGGTCGCCACGGTGTTGAAGCGCGCCGTTGCCGGCGATACGACGCTGGATCCTCCAGAGGTCGTCGTGCTGGACCCGCCCCGGTCGGGTGCGGGCTCGGAGGTGATCGCCCGCCTGATCGCGCTCGCACCGCCGACGGTCGTCTACGTGGCGTGTGACGTCGCGGCGCTGGCCCGCGACACCCGGGAGCTCACCGCGGCCGGCTACCGCCTCCGTCGCGCGGTCCCGTTGGACCTGTTCCCGATGACCCACCATGTCGAGGTCGTCGCCACCTTCACACGCTGACGTCAGCGCAGACGCCCACGCCGACGCCCGTCTCGCCCTAGGACTACGGTGAGCGGGACACGAGGAGCATCGCCGTGGAACGCCAACTGCACTGCTACGCCTACGTCGAAGCCCCCTTCGACCTGGTCGCCCGCCTCCTGGCGGAGGACGCGACGGCCGTACTGCAGGAGGCGACCGACGACGCCGCCGAGCAGGCCGGAACCCTGTCGAGGACCCTGAGCGTGGAGGTGGGCGGGTTCGAGGTCGGCCGCGACGTGTCGATCGAGGTGGGCGAGTTCGAGCCGCGCGGCATCACCAACAGCGTGGTCCCGCTGCGGTGGCATGCGGAGAAGGGGCGGCTGCTGTTCCCGGAACTGGCCGCCGACATGGAGGTCGCCGCCCTCGCACTCGATCCACCGCTGACCCAGCTCACGGTGTCCGGGAGCTACGAACCGCCGCTCGGGGTGTTGGGAGCGGGTGCGGACCGCCTCCTGCTGCACCGCCTCGCCGAGGCGACCCTGCACCGTTTCACCCACGACGTCGCCGACCGTCTGCGCCGCCTGGTCGACGCCATCCCCGAGGACGAGCGGCTCTGACGAGCTGAGGGGGTGGCTTTCGCGTGGGGTGTCCGGGCCTGTGGGGTGTCCGGGCCTGTGGGGTGTCCGGCTACCGGGCGGTCGACTGGCGAGGTGGGGGGGATGATGGCTCCCTCGCACCATCACGGAC
Organism: Nitriliruptoraceae bacterium; assembly: GCA_003558435.1. Lineage (GTDB taxonomy): Bacteria > Actinomycetota > Nitriliruptoria > Nitriliruptorales > Nitriliruptoraceae > PWLR01. The sequence continues at coordinate 8,117 of PWLR01000063.1, forward strand.
ACCGCCCGAACGACGTTCGCCGTGGTCGACTCACTGGCACGTTGGTGGTCATCTGTCGCGACGCCCACCGCAATGTCCACCGCGACACCACCTGACGACATGGGATCCACGATGAGTGACGATGCACGCAGCCTCGACGAGATCATGGAGAGCGGCCCGATCACGATGCTGGTCACCGCCGACCAGAAGGCCCGTCCGATGACCGTGCTCGAGCAGGACGGTTCCCGGCTCTCCTTCCTGACCGATCGCTCGACGGAGTGGATGCAGGAGATGACCGAGAACGAACAGGTCGCCATCGTCATCAGCGACCCTGATGACAGCGTCTTCGTGTCCCTGATCGGTACCGCCCGCGTGTCGGATGACAAGGAGACGCTCGACGGGTTGTGGTCGCCGGCCCTGGAGGCCTGGTTCGACGGGCGGGACGACCCGAACCTCGTCGCCCTGCACGTCGACGTGCACGACGGCGAGTACTGGGACGGACCTGCTACCGGTGCCGGGCGAGCCTTGCGCGGTCTGGCCGGCATGATCACCGGCGAGGGGCGCAAGACCATGGGCGAGCAGGGCGATGTCGTTCCCTGAGCCTGGCACGGCGCCCCTGCCTGGTACCGCGCCTGGGCCGGTCTCCGCCGATGCCCGTTGCTGAGCCTCGGCCGATGGTTGCCCTCGCTCGCCGGACGACAGACGCCGGACGACAGACGTGCGGAAAGCACCCGTTTCCGGGGGCTTCCGCACGTTTTGCAGACCACCACACCCGGTTGAACCACGGCTCTGCACCGACCCCTCGGGTACGAGGGTTTCTGCCGGAGAGGTCGCCCACCTGTCGGGGCGGGGCGTGCCGGCGCCGTCGGCCAGCCCGGAACCCGTTTCCGCGCTCGCACCCTGCCCCGGGCATCAGTCGTCGGTGACGAGTCCGGCACCGGCGCGGGTCCAGGCCGAGCCCCGGACGCGGACCACCAGGGAGATCAGGCGCAGGAGCATCATGGCCTGGACGGCGACCCACAGACCCAGCACCCCTCCGCCGGTCGCGGCCACCACCTGACCCCCGACACCGCCGACGATCGCCGCCAGCACCGTCCAGGTGCGGAGATAGGCGAAGTCCTCGGCCCCCATCAGCACCCCGTCGAGGGCGAACACGGGGCCGTTGATCACGTGGCCGAGTGCGGCGAACCACCAGGCGGTCGCGACCACGGCGAGCACGACCGGATCATCGGTGAGCAGTCTCGGCAGCACGGCGCTGCCGGCGATCAGCAGTATCGCCACGAGCGCACCGCCGCCGATGCCCCAACGCAACAGGTCCCGACCTATCGCGCGCGCCTCGTCGTCGTCCCCGGCCCCGAGCGCGGTCCCCACCATCGCCTGGCCGGAGATCGCGAACCCGTCCATCAGGAACGAGATGAGCAGGAACGTCTGGTAGAGCACCTGGTGCGCCGCGGCGGTCCCGGTATCGATGCGGGCGGCCGCCGCGGTGATCGCGAGCAGCCCGGCCAGCAGCCCGCCGGTGCGCAGGAACAGATCGCGGCTGACCACCACCAGCGCGCCCAGTTCACGGCGACCCGGACGTCGGTGGCCACGTAGCGGCAGCCCGGTCCGGGCCAGCAGCAGACCGAACGCCACGACCGTGATCGCTTCGGCGGCCACCGTCGCCCATGCGGCGCCCGCGATGCCGAACCCCAGGCCGAACACCAGTCCGAAGGTCAGCGCCGCGTTCACGAGGTTCGCCAGCACCACGATGCCGAGCGGAGTCCGGGTGTCCGAAACCCCACGGAACGCCCCGTGGCCGACGTAGCCGAGCAGCAACAGCGGCACGCCCACGGCGCGAACCTGCAGGTAGGTCACGGCCGGGTCGACCAGTTCGTCCACGGCACCGACCGCACGCACCAGCGAGGGCGCGGCCACGAACAGCGCCACGCCCACGACCACTCCCAAACCGGTCGCGACCTGGACGGCATGACTCACCCGTCGACCCGCCGCGTCACGGTCACCGGCACCCACCGCCCGCGCGACCGTGGAGGTCGTGCCGAAGACCAGGAAGTTGAAGATCCATGACACCGCGGACAGCAGCGAGACCGCGAGACCGAGCGCACCGAGTTCCGCGGCGCCAAGCCGCCCGACCACCGCGGTGTCCACCAGCCCCATCAGGGGGTCGGCCACCAGGGTGACCACCGCCGGGATCGCGAGCGCGAGGATCCGACGGTGACGCGAGACCATGCCGAGCTCCTCACGTCCGGGTCGTGACGTCCCGGAGCCTATGGCGGAGGCTCTCATCACACGACCGCGGCCCTTGCGATCAGCTCTGCACGCCGATGGCGGTCTCCGTGGCTCGCAACGAACGGGTGCCCCCGGACGGCAGGAAGCTCGCGAGGATGGGCCGCACCTGCCCCGTACACACGACCGTGGCCCGGTTGCCGACGGCCTCGAGCGTGCAGGCGACCGACTCGAATGCCCGGTCCTGCGGCTGAGCGGTCCGCAACTGACCGGCGCGCACCGACCCGCGGCTCTCGTCGAGCCGGACGGTGCCATCGGTGCCGTAGAAGGAGGCGAGGTCGACCCCGGAGACGGCATCGTTGGCGATGGCGGCGGAGAGGTCGGCCAGACGTCGTTGCGCCAGGAAGACGGTGGCCGAGTCGATCGCCACCGCACCCAACCCGAACAGGATCAGCACGCCGACGGGGAACAGCACCAGCGTGTTCCCCGCCTGGCCCCGTAGGCGCCCCATCGCGCGGAGCAGCGTCGAACGACGGTGGGCAGGGCGTCGCAGGTCAGAATCCACAGCGGTTGTCCGTCGTGCTGTCCAGTCGATCCTCGGCTCGTAGGCCGGATCGGAACGGGTCGATGACCTCCTCGTGCACCGAGGTCACGGTGGTCATCCGGGGGCCCACGAGTCCCGGCAGGGTGGTCGCCCTGACCTCGACCGTGGCCTCGATGCGGACGGGTGCGCAACGTGTCTGTGACAGTGTTCCCGACGCCGTGAGCGGCCGGATGCTCACCGCGCCGGGCGCGTAGCCGTGGGCCGCGCCGGCGGCCTGCGCGGCCTCGAGTGCGATCTCACGGAGCTGCAGGTCGCTGAAGGCCGCGCCACCCGGTGTCTCGACCACGGCTCGGACCGCCTCGCGGGCCGCACCGTTGGTCGCGAACTTCGCATCGATGACCGCCCAGCCGTTGAGCAGGATCAAGGTTCCGAACACGAAGACGAGGATGCCGAACGCGAGCGCCTCCAGGCCGGCCACGAACCCACCGTCACGATCGCAGGTGGGGAGCGCACCACGCGCTCGGCTCGCCGTTGGTCCACCGGCGATGCGGATCATGGTCCGATCTCGAGTTCGTGACGGAAGCTGGCACCGCGTTCGATCCGGTCGATCAGGCCGGTACCGAAGATGCTCAGTCCCCGCGCCGGTGACGGCCCGGAGATGATCACCTCGATGCGCCCGTCGGCGGTCGCATCGCATCGGATGTCCACCCCCGGCTGGGCACCCCACGTTCCCAACCGGGTGCGAGCGTTGACCACCGACGTGCCACAGTCCCCGCCCAGCCCGCTGGCCCGTCTGGCGGTGTCGAAGGCCACGGCCGAGACCGTCGACGACGCGTAGAGATGCACCAGGACCTGCGTCGAGAGCAACATGAAGCCGAGGAAGATCGCGACCCCGAAGACCGACGCGATCGACGACGCGCCACACTCCCCGTGGCACCGTCCGGGCCGGCTGGGAGATTCGCCGGTGGCCGACGACGCCCCCATGGCCAGGGGTGGTGCCACCGGTCCGGGCAGGACCGGTGGCACCGCTCGCGGGAGCCACGTCACCCGGTCGTCGACCGGTGCGGCTTCAGTTCCCGATCTCGTTGACCTCATCGGTGATACGCGTCTCCGCGGTCTGGAAGACCCCGTTGAACGCCAGCCACATGGCACCGCCGATGATCGCCATGATCAACACGGCGATCGCGGTCGAGATGACCCCTTCACCCGCCTGATCGTGACGGAGCCGCGCGAGGGTGGTGGGTGCGGGAGGTTGCATGTCGAGCCCCGTGGTCGTGACCGCCCAACTGGGCGGTCGGATCGTGATCGGCGGAGGCGCCCCGACGCTGCTGGGGCGGTGTGAGGACGACAGTAGACGTGGTCGTTCGTCCTGCTCCGAATGAGAGGCTAGCAAGTGCACCGAAGATGACTCTCCGGTGTTCGCAGGATGCAATCGGTGTGCGTCCTGCACGTCGCCCGTCGGTGCGACCGGCCCCGGGTGATCGCGTTGGCGGGGAGTCGGCCGGGTGGCCGGCGCACCTCGGCGGCTGGTGAGGGCGAGGGGCGAGACGAGAACCGCAGCACGCAGGTCCCCATGCTCGCTGCCGGTGCACACGTCGACGAACCGATGGTCGACCCGTCCCGCACCGCTGCGCTCGTCGTGGATCCACGGCAGCGCACCCGCGAGCCTCGACCGCCCATGCACGCGATGTCACGATATCGACACACTTCGAGCTCAAGAGATAGTGTGCCAACATAGAAACATCGCGCTATACGAGACAGATGTAACGATGTTGTCACATCATGGAGAGGTTGCTCGTGTCGTACTCCGTGCGCAACGCCGCCGATCTCGGTGCGGCCATCCAGGACGCGCGACGCGCGGCCGGAATGACCCAGGGCGAGCTCGCCGAACGAGCGGGGGTGTCCCGCCCCTACCTCGCGCACGTCGAACGCGGCCGAACGTCGAGGCTGCTCGAGCTGCTGCTCGACCTGCTGCGTGTGCTCGACCTCGAACTGGTCGTGCGGCGGCGGCACTCACCTGATGGGTGAGCGCCCCGAGCTGCTCCACGTCGAACTGCACGGTGAGGTCGTCGCCCACCTCCGGGAGCACAGACGACGGACACGGGTCGAGCTGACCTACACCGACCTCGCGCGTCAGCGGTGGGAGGCTCGCCTGCCGGTCGTCTCCTGCTCGTTGCCGGTCCAGCCACGCCCGCAGGACGCCACAGCGTTCCTCAACGGCGTGCTGCCCGAGGGACAGGCCCGCTACACGTTGGCCGCCCAGCGCGATCTCCCCGCCTCCGACACCTGGGGGCTGGTGGCGTCGTTCGGCCGCGACATCGCCGGTGCGCTGGTGATCTCCGACCCGGACACCGATCCGACGCAGCGCCAACCACATGCCGTGGACTACGCCACGATCGACGAGCTGGCCGCCGCCATCGTCGCGCTGCCGGAGCAGCCGCTCGGCGCCCACGACGACAGCGAACTGTCGCTGGCCGGGCTGCAGGACAAGCTGCTGCTGGTCGCCACCGACAGCCCGACCGGATGGGGACGACCCGCCGGCGGGTTGCCGTCGACCCACATCCTCAAGCCTGACCCGCTCAGCCACCCCGGCGTGGTCGTCCGCGAAGCCGAGGCGTTGCAGCTGGCCCGCCGAGCCGGACTGACCACGATCGACCCGCAGCTGCTCGACATCGAGGGCCGCCCGAGCCTGATCGTCGAGCGTTACGACCGTGCCACCACCGCCGGCGGCACCGTCCACCGCATCCACCAGGAGGACCTGCTCCAGGCCGTCGGCAGGGATCCGGCCGACCAGCACGGCCGGGTCAAGTACCAAGAGCACGGCGGGCCCGGGTTCCGCGACGTCGCCGCACTGCTGCTCCAACGGGCGGCCGACCCTGACGCGGAGCTGCACAAGCTCGCCGGAGCGCTTGCGTTCACCGTCCTGATCGGCAACTCCGACGCGCACGCGAAGAACCTGTCGCTGCTCCTCGACCCGCCCGGAACGCTGCGGCTCGCCCCGCTTTACGACACCGTCCCGACCATGCTGTTCCCCAAGCTCAAGGTGCGCTGCGCGATGTGGGTCGGCGGGGTGTACCGCTCCCTCGAGGACGTCACCCGCGAGGCGATGGTGCGCGAGCTCGCCGGCCGGCACGCCTGGAAGGTGCCGGAGCGTCGCGCCGCCGAACTGATCGACGAGTGGGTGCACACGATCGTGTCCGTCGTCGACGACACCACCCCGACCGGCCGGTACGTAGGTCACCGCGCAGCCGAGCTCCGAGACCTCCGCTGACGATCCGCGGTTTCCCGTGGCCGTTCACCCAGACGCGGGCCCCGGTGACGACACCGGGCCCGGTTCCCCTCCACCGGGATCCGGTTCGGGCGCATCCTCGTCGCCGATGATCAGAGGCGCGTGGACCGGCTGCTCGCCGACGACGGGCTCGAGGCGACACCAACCACGTCCAGCACCGAGGCCCAGCATCCCGCCGGGCCGGTTGACCGCCCGGCAGTGGCTTCGAGCGCGGCCTGGCGTGGATGGACGACAGGCCCGGTATCGCCACGCAGGCGGCCAGGGATGGCGGCCCTCCTCCGACACGGTCACACCGGTGGCGACCGGCGACCTCGCGGTCCGATCATTCGAGGAAGCCGGACAGGGCTGCGGTGAACGGGATGCCGATGAAGATGACCCCGGGCAGCAACGTCGCGACCGTGACCGGAACCCAGACCTGTTGCGCCCGTTTCTCCATCACCTCGATGAGCTCACGTTGGACGTCACGCCGGATCCCTCGGGCCTCGACGGCGATCAGCCGACCGAGATCGCTGGCGTCCCGGTTGAGGGCCAGGACCGCAACGAAGCGATCCACGGCGTCGACGGCGGCCAACTCCGACCACTCGCGCAGCGCCTGCTCCTCCGCGACGCCTTGCCGGATGCGTGAGAGCACGCCACGGAGATCCTGCGCCATGGCCCCCTGACCGCGGCGCGAGACCCGGTCGAGCGCACCGACCAGCGAGTACCCCGCCCCGAGCAGCATCCCGACCTGCTCGGCGACGACCGGCAGTTCGAGGTGCAGGGAGCGCTTCCAGCGATCGGAGGCTGAGGTCACCTGCCCTTCGAGCAGCAGGAACGCCAGCAGCATCCCGCCGAGGGTGAGCAGCACCGCGAAGGCCGCCGGCGGTCGCGCTGCGATCGACAGCAGCGCGCCGAACCCGAGCCCGGCCAGCGCCCATCCGATCTGGCGCACCCGGAACTCGGTGACGTCGAGGTTCGCGTGGACCCGCCGCAGCCGGCGGTCCAGGTCCTCGGACACCCCGAACAACCGTGAGAACTGGGACCCGAGCCCGCGGGCGAGCGGACCGACGGCTTCGCGGAAGGATTCGACCGACAGCAGTCCGGTGCGTGGGCGGCGTCCCATCCCGCCCGGCATGTAGGGCCCCAGGCGATCCGCGAGTGGACGCCGCGAGAACCAGCGCAACTCGGAGAACAACAGGGTGAGCCCGGTCCACAGGCTCAGCCCGGCCAGCAGCACGATCACCGTCATGACGCCTCGGCCGTGTCGTCGGTGAAGAAGACCCGTTCCTCTTCCGGCAGCTTGAGCAGCTGACCGGCCCACACCCAACAGCCGGCCATCATCGCGAAGGCCACCAGCACGGCGAGTTGACCGCCAGGGGTACCGAAGGCCTCGCGACCATCACCGATCCCGACGCCCACGACGGCCATCCCGAACGGCACCACCAGCACGAAGTAGCGCGCGAACCGGACCCCTGCCTGCTTCGCGCGGGCGTCCTTGCGACCTTGGAGATCGTCGGTCCGATCGTCGATCAGCGCACGCAGGCGCTGGTCCACGTCGGTCCCGCCGATCTCGTGGGCGATCAGCAGGGTCTCGCACACCGAGTCGGCGGTGGGGTCCGCCAGTTGGGCCTTGAGCACCACCAGGGTGCGGTCCAGGTCGGTGGATATCAGCCACTCCCTCTGAGCGGCGAGGAAGGCTGGCCGCATCTCTTCCGGTCCCTTCAGACCGACACTGAGCAGAGCCTGTGGGATGGAGCGGCCCAAGCTCACCGCCTGGAGCCGGATCTCCTCGATCATGCGGGGCCAGTTCTCCCGCGCGAGCTCGCGTCTGGCCTTGCGCCGGCCGCGGGCGCTGGTGATGGGCATGCTCGCCGCCGCGACCCCGAGCGCGAGTCCCGCGAGTGCGCCGTCGTAGATCGCGAGACCGAAGGCGAAGGCGACCGAGAACAACACGAGCTCGACCGCGACGAATTCGACGGTACGGACCTTCTCGAGCCCCGACTGCACGAGCAGGTCCTCGAGCGACCCCCGCCGCCGGCGGCGGCCGATACCGGGTGAGACCCCGATCCCCCGCCATCCGAAGGCCACGGAGGTGAACGCCAGGAACACCCCGTAGGCCGCCACCAGGGCGAGCAGGAACGCGACGATCCCCTCGCTCACGGGCCACCTGCCCGACCGGCCAACAGATCCTGACCGGAACCCACGTCGAGCAGTTCACGCAGGTCGTAACCCGCAGCGCTCAGAGCGCGAGCGCACCGGACCGGTACGGCGCCGGTCCAGCTCAACGGCCCGTCCGGGGTCGCGCGGTTGAACAGCTCGGTCACGGTGAAGGCGGTTGCCCCCTCCGCGGTCTGCTGCTCCTCGACGGCGATGACCTCGTTGACCTGCGGCACGTTGTCGACCCGCGAGCAGTGCACGACGATGTCGATCGCCTCCGTGACCAAGGAGTTCAACGCCGACATCGGCAGCTCGGAGCGCGTGTCCGCCAGTTGGCAGATGAAGCGCAGCCGCGACAACGCCTGGCGCGCCGATCCGGCATGGATCGTGGTGAAGCCCTTGACGCCCGAGGACAGGGTGAGCAGCAGCGGCAAGGCCTCGCGGTCGCGAACCTCACCAACGATGGCGACGTCGGGGGCCATGCGGAGGAACCCGGAGACCAACCGTCGCAGGTCGATCTCCGGTCGATCGGGCCGTCCGGCGCGGGTCTGCATCGAGGCGACGTTCGGCAACGGTACGTCGACCTCGAACACCTCCTCCGCGGTGACCACGCGCAGGGCCGGGTCGAGTTCGGCGGTACAGCACGAGAGCAAGGTGGTCTTGCCGGCACCGGGGGGGCCGGCGAACACCGTGGAGAGCTTGGCCTTGGAGGTGGCGCGCAGGAACATCGCGACCTGGGCCGACATCATCCCGCGACCAGCGAGCTCGTCGAGGGACCGGAACGCGACGCCGGTGAACTTGCGCACGTTGACGATGGTGTGCGAACCGCGACCGATGTCCCGGTGCACGATGTGCAGTCGCGCGCCGTCGTCGAGTTGCGCGTCCTGAAGGCCTTCCGAGGGGTCGAGCTTGCGATGCGAGGACGACGCGTCGTCGAGGATCTTGGTGAGGGTGCGCATGACGTGATCGTCGTCGTGGAACGCCTCGTCGTGGTAACCGGACACGCCCTCGTGCCGCTTGACGAAGATCTGGTCCGGGGCGTTGACCATGATCTCCCACACGTCGTCGTCGGCGAGCAGCGGCTCCATCGGTCCGTAACCGGTGAGGTTGCGCTCGGCCTTCTCCACCACCATCGCCGGATCCGGCAGGTCGTAGTCGCGGAGTCCGTGCTTGTGATCCATGCTCCAGCGGGCGACCTCGTCCTCCAACAGCTCGCGCAGCCGGGCCTCGGCGCCGTCACCGTCGATGTCGAGTGCCTCCTCCTTGGCGCGCTTCAGGACCAGTTGTTCGATCTCGACCAGGGGGGAGACGAAAGCGCTCACGGGTTCGGGTGCTCCTGGGTGGTGAAGGCGGACAGACTGCCGGGGACGATCCGCTCCGGATCGCTCGCGCCGGGTCGCTCCGCGGGACCGGCGCGGTCGAGGACCGCGGCCACCCCGCGGGCGAGCATCCGCGCCATCGAGCCGGGCAACGCGACGCCGTCGCGCAAGGCGTCGTCGACCGACCGGTCGGTCACGTACAGCGGCGAGACGAGACCGGCCGCCGCCGTGCCGAGGCTGAACGACACGAGCGCGCTGAGGCCCCGGGTGAGTTCCGCCCGTGCGCGCGGCCCCCGTGGTGCGTGGTTGATGACCGGCAGCACACGCTCGGCTCGCACGCCGAATCCGACCACCTCGTCGATCGTGCGCACGAGCGCGAACAGGCCCTTCATCGACGGTTCGCCCACGACCACGACGAGATCGGCGCGGGCCACGGTGGCCCGCGCGAGCAGGTTGCGCTCCTCGACGTCGGTCGAGCCGGTCTCCGATTCGCCCTCGAGGTCCGGATCGATGTCGGCGACCACCATGTCGGCGAGCCGCTGCAACGAATCCAGGGTGCTCTCCAGCGCCCGTGCACGGAGCGCGACCCAATGCCGGGGGCGCCGCAGACCGAGCAGCAGCCGGTAGCCGCGGGCGGGCACCTCGAAGGTCTGATCGAGCAGGCTCGAGCGCGGTGGGGTGGCGGTGCGATGCGCCTCGACGACCTCCTGGATACTCGGGACCACGACCCGCGAGTCGTGCAGCATCGCCTGGTCCGCGGTCCGGCACAGGTCCGCGAGCAGCACCTCGGGCGACCGGACACCGAGGAGCCGACGAGACGATGACCGGCGCCGTGCGAGTTCGCCATCACCGGCAGCAAGTCCCTGTGCCAAGGCGATGGCCACGGTCGACGCGCCGGTGCCACCTGGCCCCGTGACGGCCACGAGGCGGCCGCGAGCTCCCAGGGCACCCGCGTCGATCGGGGTCGCGTCGTAGGTCGCGGAACCGACCGGCACCGACGTGGCCGCCAGTACCTCCAGAAGCTCGTCACGCGAGAAACGGGTCGCCATGACCGCTGCGACGCCGAGCTCTCGCCAGTCGCGCCGCTCCTGCTCGTCGATGACCAGCACCGACACCGACATCTCGGCCGCCAGCGCGATCAGGTCACGATCGACGCCGGGCAGCGAACCGTCCACCACCACCGCGGAGAAGGCCCGGCCGGACCGCAACCTGGCGCGGAGCTCGTCGATGCTGACACACCGGACGAATTCGCACGGCAGCATGGCGGACGTGGCCCATGTGCCGATCGTGCGGAACCAGTCCGCGCGAGCCTGGGCCAGACCGAGCAGGACGTAGCGCTCCGCCATCAGCCTGCATCCCGACCGTCGGCAGCATCCGTCGCGCCGGCATCGTCGGTCGCCTCGTTCGGCGATGGCGGTAGATCGGCGTCTGCCCCCAGACCGGGAGAGCTCGAGGTCGCCGGATCGGGCACAGGGCCCGGCGCGGCGGGATCCGCCCGGAACGGTCCCGGCGCGGCATCGCCCTGGTCAGGGGTTGCGGTCGAGCGCGTGACGAAGACCGCGGCCGTGTTGATGGCATGACCCAGTGCCTGGACCTCGGCGAGCTCCGTGACCGCCACGGTGAGCACGACCTCGGATGCCGTGCCCAGTGGGCCCCCGTCGGGGCCGGTGACCCGCAACAGCGGAACCCCCCGCACGATGTAGGCCGTGTACGCCGAATCCGAGGAGCCGTAGGTCGCCAGCACATCGACGCGTTCACCGGGTCGGAGGGTTCCGCCGACCGCGGCATTGCGCGGGAGCGCCAGCGAGAGCGTCTGCGCGGGAGCGACGCCACCATCGTCGACCACCGCGGTGCGCGTCACGAGGTCACCTCGGCTGAGCGGAGCAACCAGGACCCGACCGATCAGGCCGTCCAACTCCTCGACCGGGATGGCGCGCTCGCGAAGCGGTGAGGCGAGTTCCACCGTCAGGCTGCCGAAGACCTCCCGGAGCTCCTCACCGTTGGCGAACCGGGTGCCCGGCTCGACGGGTTCCGTGGCGACGAGGTAGCTCGTCGTAGGCTCGGCCGTCGCGTTGAGATAGGCCGCGAAGGTCGCCACGGCCGCCGCTGTCACCAAGAGGGCGCCGACCACGGCGCGCCCGCCGGGCAGGCTGCGTGCGCGCCGGACCCGACGCCCGGTGCCCTCACCGCCCCGCGGCCCTCGACCCGCGTCGGGCGTACTCGTCATGGTTCCCACGTCGGCCACCCAGCGCCCCCCGGAGATGCCCGCAGCCCCACGCCGCGATCGGTCGTCCGACCAGAAGCTACCCGGCTGCAGCGGCCTGAGGTACCCCGACATGCATTCACCGCCGCCAGTCGCACGGGATGGAAGGGGGCCGTGGACAGTTCTAGAACCACAAGGTAACCTCGACGCATCCTGGAGGGCATGAGATGAGCCGTGAAGAGATCACCTGGCTGAGCACCCGAGAAGCGGCGCGGCAGCTCGGCATCACCACACGCACGCTGTATCGACTCATCGACGGGGGACAGATCCCCGCTTACAAGTTCGGGCGCGTGATCCGCCTGCAGGAGGCGGAGGTCGACACCTTCATCCAGTCGGCGCGGATCGAGCCGGGCGCGCTGGAGCACCTCTATGCCGACGCCAACCCCGCCTCCGAGTCCGAACCGGAGCCCGAGGAGCAGTAGGCCGAAGCGGTCAGCAGGCCGAAGCGGGCAGTAGGCCGAAGCGGTAGCTCGGCCCGAGCCGTGATCGATCTCGTCGATCGTCCTCATCCCGCCGGCACCACGATCTCACGGATCGCCCCAACCGGCAGGTAGACGATCGGGCGGCCGTGTCCCGACATCCTGACGGTGACGATGTCCTCCCCGAGCCCGACGATCGTTCCGGACACCGGATCGACCGTCTCGCGCAGGCCGAGCACCAGTTCGGGTTCGTCTTCGAGCACCAGGGCCAAGGCCTCGACGAGCGTTCGGTCCTGTGAGCGTTCCCGGTCCCCCATGGCCACCGGAGCGACGCTGCCCGGTTCCGGCCGCACCGAACGGAGCGTGTCGGCGGCGAGCAGCACGGTCGTGGCGTTCGCCAGGCGCAGCGCCACGTGATCGATCCCGACCGCCAGCAAGACCCCGCGGTGCACGAGGTCCCCCGCCGTGCGCACCACCACGTGCTCCTCACGCTCCGCGAGGTCGCGCATCGTGCCCTGCCAGGTCGCGACCTCGACGGCACGTGCACGTCGGTCGCGTTCGCGCCCCCGCGCCGCGACCGCGTCGCGCAACGTCGCCCCATCCGTGAGTTCGACGAACGGATCCGGTTCCGGTGGCCGCCAGGTCATCTCCCGCTCACGGCGACCGACCCGACCGACCCGGGTGACCCGGGAGAGGGCACCGTCAACACCTGGCCCGGGAAGATCAGGTCCGGGTTGTCGTGGTCGACGAGCCGATCCCGATTGGCCTGCACCAACCGTTCCCAGTGGACCGCCGTCTCGACCTCGGTGGGCCGTCGGCCGAGGCGCTCGGACAGTGAGTGCTCCGCGATGCTCCAGAACGACTCGCCGGCAACGACCAGGTGCTCACCTTCGACGGCGGACGTGGAGCGTTCTGGCGTACCCGGTTCCCGCGCCGCATCCCCGGGGGCGGCCTCGTCGGGATGGGCATCGTCATCATCCGAGCCCGGCTCCACGGTGGCCCCTGACGCGTCGGTGGCGTCCCCGTCGGGGTCGGCATCGCCCGCGGCAGCCCGCTCCTTGGCACGGTCGAGGAGTTCCAGTGGAAGCGGTCGACCCTCCCCCTCGACGTGTTCGAGGGTGATCCGCTCGTCGTCCCCGAGCGCCGCGAGAGCGATGTTCGCGGCCGGTATCGCCGGTCCCACAGCCTCGTCGCCGGCGACCTGGAGGGTGATCGTCGAGCTGTCGCGTGCCTGGGGATCCGAGGGCGACACCGAAGATGCGACCATCGCGGTGGCGAGCGAGATCCCGAGGGCACCCTGCAGGATCCGGCGGAGCGCGGGCACGGTGATCGCGTCAGCGATGCGGACGAGGCTGGCCGCACGGAACAGACGCGCCAGGATCCCGATCGAGGTCGCACCGACCAGGTACCAACTGAGCCCCAGGACCAGCAACCGCAGGACCGCGAACGTGGCGACCAACGGGTCCCGTCCATCTGCCCAGAGGACCCAGGCCGAGGGATCGAGCGGTGGCGCCGCCAGGGGCCCGTTGCCGATGGCGTGGAACAGCCAGGTGCCGACGACCAAGGCGCCGACCCAGAGCGCGAGACCCATCCGCGCCGCCCGCCGGGCACGACGCTCGCGCCCATCCGCGGACCCGTGGTCATCGCCCGTGGCGGCCGACGCGAGGGCCGTGCCTGCACCGGGGAAGCTCACTTCCGTCCCCTGCGGTCGTTGCCCGGCCATTGTGGCTCCCCGTTGCACTCGATGCACACCATACCCTTCCAATCCTCTTCGCTCAAGAGTGGTTCCCACCATCCGGGGACGAGGGGTGAGTAGTCTCCGGCAGGTATCAGGGAGACGGACGGGGGTGTGCCATGGTCACCGAGGTGCCGGGCTACACCCTGCGGGAACCCCTCGGCGCGGGCTCGACGTCGCTGGTCTGGCGGGGCGAGGCGGTCGGGTCGCCAGGTCGTGTCCTGGCCATCAAGGTCGTGCACCACGTCATCGACCGCGCCGCGAGTGCCGCCCTGCACCACGAACATGAGGTCCTCGGCCGGCTGTCACACCCAAGCATCCTGCCCATCGTCGCCATCGTCGCCACGAGTGACGGCCTCGCCCTCGTCATGCCCTACGCCTCCCGCGGATCGCTGGCGACGACATTGGCCCACCAGCAGGGAGGGTTGTCCCCAGGTGTGGTCGCACGGATCGGTGCGCGGCTGGCCTCGGCGCTCGCGGCCATGCACGGGGCCGGCGTCGTGCACGGCGGCATCAAGCCCGCCAACGTGCTGTTCGACCGGGAAGGTCAGCCCCTGCTCGCCGATGCGGGCATGGCCCGACTCCGCGGCGACGCGCCCACCGTCGTCGGGGCCGCCGAGCACATCGACGCGGAGCTGGTAGACGGTGGCGAACCCGACGCACGCAGCGACCTGTACACACTCGGGGCCACGCTCTACGAGGCGTTGGCCGGTGTCCCGCCCGACGCCGGCTCCACCACCGCGCAGGCCGCCGCCGGAAGCGCCCGGTTCGTTCCTCTGGCCGACCGTGTGGAGGCGCCCCGTTCGCTGACCACGGCCATCGAGGCCGCGCTCTCGCGAGATCTGCCGGATCGGTGGGACGGCGCCCACGGGTTCGCAGCGGAACTCGAGGAGATCCGGCGTGCGATCGCGGACGCCGACCCTCCGCCCCGTTCCATCCCGACCGATGGATGCGCCGGGGTACTCGGCGCGGTTCCGAGCGCGACCCGGCCCGCCAGAGCGAACCGCATCCGAAGGCCCGCCGCATCGCCACCACCGAACGTGGCCAAGCCGTCGAAGGCGGCGCGGGGAACGCTCGCATCCGCCGCCCCCGGCGACGATACCCCCGTCCCACGCCGCGCCCCACGCCGCGTCCCACGCATGCTGCTCGTGGCCGCGGCGATCGTGGTCGTGCCCACCGGTATCGCGATCACCTCCGTCCTGGGGCACGGCCCCGTCGACACCGTCGACACCGAGACCGATGACACCGCCACCGTCGGCCCCGCCGGTCCGACCGCCGTCACCGAGCCCCTCACCACCCTTCGTGAGACCGCTCCGTTGTGCGCGGGGCTCCGCGTTCCGGACGACGGACGCGAGATCCTGCTCGCGGACGTCGAGGGGGCGGGGTGCAGCACGGTGATCGCATGGGATGGCCGACGCATGGAGGTCATCGGTGCCGACGGCTCGGCCGAGCGCTACGACCTCGGCGCCGGACCCGACGACGTGTTGCGGTTCGGCGACTGGAGTTGTGACGGCCGGGACGCACCTGCGCTGTACCGGCCCGCTGACGGCCGGCTGTTCACCTTCGACGAGATCGCCGGCCCCGGCGAGGAGACCAGCGTCACCGGCCGCCCGACCGGGGTGGCCGGCGGCAGCCCGACGGTCGTCACCGACGCCGAGGGCTGCGACCGGATGGAGGTCGCGCCCTCGTGATCGACGGCCTACCCGACGGACCGCCACCGGACCGCCCAGGTCCGCTGCGCATCGTGGTGATCGCCGATACCCACCTGCGACGTTCGTGGCCCAACCGTCGCCTGCCCGAGGCCGCCAGGCGAGTGCTCGCGACCGCCGACGTCATCCTCCACGCCGGCGACATCACCCAGGCCGAGCACCTCGACGACCTGGCCCTGCATGCCCCGGTCCACGCCGTCCTCGGCAACAACGACCCGGAACTCCGCGGTGTCCTCCCGGAGACCCTGGAGCTGGACCTCGCGGGGGTGCGTATCGCCATGATCCACGACAGCGGACCCGCCCGTGGACGCGAGGCTCGCCTGCACGAGCGGTTCCCGGACGCGGACGTGGTCGTGTTCGGCCACAGCCACATCCCGTGGAACGCCGCGGGCGAGGCCGGGCAACTGCTGTTCAACCCCGGCTCACCCACCGAACGGCGCCGTCAACCGCACCGGACCATCGGGGTGCTGGAGCTCGCGGACGGCCGGGTCGTCGCCGCCCACATCGAGGTGGTCGACGACCCGAGGTAGCGAACTGGAGCGACCCGAGCGCGGCCGCGGGAAGCGCACGACGCGAGGACCGCAACCCCCTCAGGAGTTGCTGGAAGCCCAGGATCCGGCGCGACGCTCATCGGCCACACCGCTCACCGTCCCGGTCGCACGGTCGACGACCAGCGCCTGCATACCACCGAAGTACTCGGTGGTGGGCACGGTGTAGGTGATCTCGTAGCCACGGCTCGCGAGTTCGTCCTCCACCCCGTCCGGCAGTGAGTCCTCGACCTCCAGGTCCCGGACCTCGAGGTGGTAGCGGCCGTTGCTGACCGCCGCCTCGATGTCCTGGCCATTGCTGGCCCAACGCGCGATGACCTGGGCGGTGACGAACGGGATACGACGTCCCCCGGCGGAGCCGATGCCCAGCACCCCGTAGTCGTCCTGGGCGAGGATGGTGGGGGTGATGAAGCTGCGGGGCCGCTTGCCCGGCGCGACCGCGTTGATCGATTCCGGGTCGGGCGAGAAGTTCTTCAGCTGGTCGTTGAGGAAGATCCCGGAGACCGACAACCCGGAGCCGAAGAAGTTGCTGAGGGTGTTGGTGAGCGAGACCATCGCGCCGTCCTCGTCGACGACGACCACGTGGGTGGTGTCGGTCTCCGTGGTGAAGCGGACCTCTTCCTCGTCGGGCAACTCGACGAACCCGTCCGGAGGGATCCTGGCGGCCAACTCATCCGTGCGCTGGCGGTCGACGATCTGCTCCAGCGGTACGTCCTCGATGGTCGGATCGCCCACGTTCATGCGGCGGTCGCGCTGTGAGAGCCGGTAGGCCTGCGCCATGGTGTGCATGCCGTCCGCCGAGTCGAGGTCGAGGTCGTCGATCCCGCGCTGCTCGGCGATCTGCAGCGTCTGGACGAGCGCCGTGCCGGAGATCGGCGGCGCTCCGGAGATGACGTCGTAACCGGCGAACGAGCCGACCGCCGGTTGCACCTCGGCGACCTCGTAGGCTTCCAGGTCCTCGATGTCGAGGCCGCTGACCTCGTCGGCGATGCGCTGACCGAGCTCGCCCCCGTAGACCACCTCCGCGCCCTCGGTCTGGATCCTGCGCAGCACCTCGGCGTAGTCGAGCTGGCGCAACGTCTCCCCCGGCTGCACGACCTCACCACCCGGGAACAGCCCGGGCAGCAGGTGGATCGGCATGCGGAAGGCCGCGTCGCGGGCCCGCTCGTGGAGGTAGGGGTCCACCTCGAAGCCGTCCTCGGCGTAGCGCGCGGCCGGCTCGATCAGATCCTCCAGCGCGATCGAGCCGTGAGCCCCGTGGATGTACTCCATCCCGGCGGCGAACCCCGGCACACCGATGTTGTTGGCGGGACGTTCACCCGACAGCGGGGCCGTCTCCCGGTAGTCGTAGGCGAGTGGCGCTTCGCCCGGTTCCTGCAGCAGCATGGCACCGCCACCGCCGACCCCGGAGCCGAAGGGCTCGACGACCGACAGGGCGTAGGACACCGCGATGGCGGCGTCGACCGCGTTGCCCCCGGCGGAGAGGACCTCCATGCCGACCTCGACGGCCAGGGGGTGGCTCGCGCTCACGCCGTACGCACCGAGCGGCTCGACGTCCGGCTCGGCGGCCGTCACCGGATCGCCGTTGCCCGGCGCTTCACGCAGCTCCAACGGGTCACGGTCCTCCACCGGCGGTGCGTCGTCGGGTCCGACGGCGACCTCCTGGTCGAGGAACTCGGCACGTTCCTCGGCCAGACGCGGCCGCTCGTAACGGGCCACAGCCACCAAGCCGATCACCACGATCACGGCGAGCACGTAGTTGAGCCAGCGATCGGTCATCATCGGCTGGCCCCTTCCTCGTCGGCCCAGCCGTCGGCCAGATCGTCGCCCAGGTCGCCGGCCAGGTCGCCCGGCTCATCGTCGGCCACGGCCTCACCGAACAGGACGTGTCGGTGGTCGATCTCCGCGACCAGGCTCTGACCCTCGCGCTGGAGGTCGATCCCATCCCCTCCGCGCAACCGTTGGAAGATGCGTTCGCGTCGGTAGGTGCCGAGCGGTCCCGACACCACCCTCGGCGTGCCCTCCCGGATGTAGGTGGGGACGAACTCCACCCGTGCCATACCGTCCTCGCCCAACTCGTAGCGGGCGATCGCGGTCTCGCGGGTCCGCGACCACCCCTGGTCGAACACGAAGTTGCCGAGGCTGTGCAGCACGAGGGTGTTGCCGATCATCTCGACGGGCAGCAGCACGTGGGGGTGAGCGCCGACGATGATGTCGGCGCCCGCGGCGGCCATGTCCTCGGCCATCTCACGCTGTTCTGCCCGGACGCGCAGGTCGTACTCCTCACCCCAGTGCACGTGGGCGATGACCAGGTCCGCCTCCCGGCGGGCCTCCTGCAACATCGGACCGAACGTATCCACCTCCGCCTGCAGCACCCCACCCTGGAACGCGCGGGCGATGAACCCCTCGACGAACACGTCGGTGAACGACAGGGTCGCGACGGTCAGCTCACCGTGTTGTTGGTAGTCGATCTCCACCGCTGATTCGAGGTCGACGCCGGCGCCGGCGTGAGCGAGCCCGGCGGCGTCGAGCGCCTCGATGGTGTCGCGGATCCCCGGGATACCGTGATCCATCGCGTGGTTGTTCGCGAGGCTGAGGGTCGTGAACCCGGCATCGACCAGGGCGTTCAGCGTGCGGGAGTCACTGGCCAGGTGGATCAGTTTGTCGGCCTCGGGCAGGTCGTCCTGGTCCCGGTCGCTGATGACCTGTTCCAGGTTGGCGCTGACGTAGTCACCGTCCAGCCAGGGCGTGACGTGTTCGAGCAGGGCGTCGTGTCCGCGGCGCTCGATCACCCGCTCGATGTGTCGGCCGAACATCACGTCGCCGACCATCGCGGCGGTGAAGATCGTTCCCTCGGTCGGCTGCGGCCCGGCGGCCTGGTCGCTGGCGGCAGCCGGCGCGGCCTCGGGGAGCAATCCACCGCCCACCACCATGACCAGCAGGGCGGTGGCGACGGCACCGATCGTCGCATCACGGGCGGCGGTCGTCCGTTGCCGTCGCAGCTTGCGTTGGAGTCGACCCCGCCGGGTCACGGTCGGAGCTTCGAAGGGCAATTCGGCGTCGGCCATGGTCCGCTCAGCCGAACGCGAGGCTGACGGCGAAGACCACCAGGAAGGTGGCTCCCGACAGCAACAGCGTGGAGACCATGGTGTGCGGCACGCCCTGACGGTGGATCGCGTTCGCGATCAGGCCGGGCACGATGACCCCGATCCCACGGAACTCGTACACCTCGAAGGGCATCGCGGGATACAGCGCATCGAACACGAGCTTCAACATGATGCCGACACTCAGCATCGCGACGAACCGTCGGCGGCCGTAGAGGATGACGTAGCGGTCGATGCCCCGGTCCACGACCAGGAAGGTCAGGAAGCTGAGCAGGAAGATCGCGGAGAGGAAGACCACCTGGTCGAGGACCAATGCGAGGTAACCGGGCACGACCAGGCCTGCAGGGATGACCCCGGTGCGTTCGGCGTAGACGAGGCTCACCACGACGCCGACGACCAGGGAGAGATAGAGCTCGGTTCCGAACATCAGGCGGCTCCGCGTTCGGTGAGCTGTTCGACCCGCAGATGTTCGAGTTGGGCGATGATCTCCCGACCGCCGCCGTGGAGGTTGCCGACGCCGAGCACGACCCGGCCGTCGATCCGCCCCTCCAGGGCATCCGCGAGCGCCTGCGGATCCCGGCCCGTGAGGTCGAGCGTCTCCCGGGCGTCGATGCGTCCGGCCTCGGCGGCGCGGATCACCGCCCGGGTCGAGTGGCCGGTGACGACCAACGTGTCGATGGGCAGCGAGGGCAGCACGTCCTCGGCGAACTGTTGCGTGCGGGCGATGCGGTCCTCCCGACAGTTCATGATCACCACGAGCCCCTCCGCCGGGTGCCCCCGGTCCAACACGTGCTGCCAGACGCCCAAGGTGGACTCCGGATCGTTCGCGGGGAAGGCGTTGACGAACAGCGCCGGATCGTCGGGGTTGCCGATCGGCAGCAGCCGCGTGGCGAAGGGGTCGGCGGGCGCGGCGCGCATGCCCTCGATCGCCACGTGGTCGGGGATATCGAGATGGCGGGTGACGGCGAGGGCCAGCGCCACGTGCTCGGCGAGCACCAGGTGGTCGAAGGTCTTCAGCAGTGCGTCGTCCACCCCTGCCGGGTCGCCCACCACCACGGAGGCGCTGCGTTCCCTGGCCACGGTCAGGAAGCGTTCGAGGTGAGGCCCGGGGACCAGCACCAGCGTGCCGTCCTCAGGGATGGTCGCGCTGAAGACCTCGGCCACGTCGGCTGCGGTCGGACCCATCTCCTCGAGGTGGTCCTCCAGAGCGTTGGCGATGACCAGTAGATTCACGTCCAGCATGCGCCGGTGGAAGGTGAGTTGGTATTCGGGGGTCACGGCCATGCATTCGGCGACGACCACGTCGGCGCCCTCCGTCGCTGCTCGGCGCATCATCTCGCGCTGTTCGCCGATGTTCGGGCCCTCCGGGCGACGGCGGATCTCCTCCTCTTCGAGGTCCCACCCACGGATCAGTCGCGCCTCGGTCCCGGTGGTCTTACCGAGCGGCCGGTACCCCCCGGCGGCGATCGCTCCGGTGAGCAGCCGGGTGACCGTCGACTTGCCGCGGCTGCCGTTGACGCTGATCCGAAGGGGCACGGCCTCGACATTGCGTCGATGCCGGAGGTGTTCCACGACCCCCGCCAGCGATAGCGACAGGATGGCGACCACGATCGCGACAAGGATGATGTCGTCAGAGGTTCCGAGATCGAACATCGCTGGTTACCGCTTCCTTGTCTGGACATGCGTATCGGGTCGCTCGTGTTCGACCGGCCCGGGGAACCTACGAACGGGCCCCGCCCACCACGAACGATCATCACCCCCGCGAGACCGTAGACCGAACCGTAATGAACCGAGCGGAGTCCGCCGCACGCTCACCCGACCGAACGGGCAGGCCGCTCCTTCACGAACCGCCTCGCCTGACCAACATAGTACCGACGCCGGGCCTCCCTCGATCGGCGCAGGCCGCATCCGTCGATCTCGTCACGCCTACCGCTGGTCGCCACCGTCCTCGCGCTCGACCGCGCGCGCCTCTTCCAGCAGCCGCAACCACACCTCGGACACGGACGGGAACGGTGGCACGGCATGCCAGAGGACCTCGAGCGTGACCTCGCCCACGATCGCGATCGTGGCGGCGTGGAGCATCTCGCCCACGCCGGGGCCGACGAACGACGCGCCGACGATGACCCGGCGCTCACGATCGATCACCAACTTGGCCGTGCCATCGGTGCCCTTGCCGAGGAGCGCACCACCGGCGCTGTGGCCCACGTTGTAGGTCACCGCGAGGACGTCGACACCGGCCTCACGCGCCTCTGCCTCGGTGGCGCCGACCGCCGCGACCTGGGGGTCGGTGTAGACCACCCGCGGCACAGCGCGCTCATCCGCCCAGGCCGGGTCGACCTCGATGCCGGCGAGCGCGTCGCCGACCAGCCGCGCCTGGTACTTGCCCTGGTGGGTGAGCAGGGCGCGACCGTTGGCGTCACCGACCACGTAGAGCCAGTCGTGACCCGGGACCCGCAGGTGGTCGTCGACGGCGACGAACCCGCCTCGCGCCGGCTCGACCCCGACGGAGGCGAGCCCGAGGTCCGCGGTCGATGCCGTCCGACCCACGGCTACGAGCAGTTCGTCGCCGACCAGTTCGCGGCCGTCGCCCAAAGTGAGGGTGACCGGCCCGTCGGTGCCGTCCCGACGCACCTTCTCGGCCCTCGCACCGACCTCGATGCGGATGCCGTCGGCCTCCAACGCCGCCCGCAGTTCCTGGCCGACGTGTGGGTCCTCGTTCCCGAGCAGTCCATCAAGTGCCTCGACGATGGTCACCTCGGAGGCGCCCAGCCGCGCGATGGCCTGGGCCATCTCGACCCCGATGACGCCACCGCCGAGCACCAGCAGGCGATCCGGGACCTGCTCGATCGAGACGGCCTCGCGGTTGCCCCACGTGATGGTCTCCGCCAGCCCCGGGATCGGCGGCTCGCTGGCCTTGGTCCCGACCCCGATGACCACGCCACGGGTCGCGTTCAGGGTGGTCACCGATCCGTCGGCACCGGTCACCTCGACGCGCTTGTCACCGGCGATGCGTCCGTGTCCGCGCACCAGGGTGACGCCCGCGCCCTCCAACCAGTCGACCTGACCCTGATCGTCGAGGTTGGAAGTGAAGGTGTCCCGGTTGGCGAAGACCTTCTGGACGTCGACCTCGCCGGTGATGGCCGCGGCCGCGGCCGGTACACGTCTGGCGGCCTCCAGGGCCTCGGTCGGACGCAGCAACGCCTTCGAGGGCATGCAGCCCCAGTAGGAACACTCGCCGCCGACGAGTTCCGACTCCACGATCGCCGCCGTCAGCCCGTTCTTGACGGCGTAGTCAGCGGCGTTCTCACCGGCGGGGCCGGCGCCGATGACCACGACGTCGAACGTCGATCCGGAGGTGCTGGGTTGGGACATGTCGTCACTCCTGGTGTTCGCATGGGGATGCTCGCAGAGGACAACTCCCGACCGCCGGGAAGCCTTCCCTTCTGCCGCCCGGACATCGTCCCGGACCCAGAGCCGGTCCCGCGGGTGGTGCGAGGGCTGGCCGCCGGGGGTGGCCCCCCGTAGTCTGGCGCCGCAACGGGCGGCCCCACCACGAGGTGGGTCTACGCCTCGGGTCCCTCCCTCCCCCGTCGATACGGGCCAACCCCTCGGCCGCGAGCCCTCGGTTCGCCGAGTGTCCGACGCGACCGCAAGGAGAACCGTGGACGACACAACGACACTCGCGAAGGTCACCTCGACGGAACTGACCGCTCCTCGCGAGACCCGGGAGCAACTCGCCGACGACCTCGTCGCGGCCCTGGACGAGGGACGGAGCATGCCACCGATGCATCTCTACGACGCCCACGGTTCGGCGCTGTTCGAGCGGATCACGCAGGTCGCCGAGTACTACCTGACCGGGGCCGAGGCGGAGATCCTCGCCCGCGAAGCCGATGCGATCGTGGCGGCCGTGCGACCGCACGAGATCGTCGAGTTGGGCTCCGGTTCATCGATCAAGACCGGTGCGTTGCTCACCGCGATGCAGCAGGCCGGCACCGGACAGCGCTACGCCGCGTTGGACGTCTCCACCGCGGCTCTCGACGAAGCCGCCGAACGTCTGGCGCGCGAACATCCCCAACTGTGGATCGACAACTACACCGGGGACTTCCACACCGACCTGAAACACGTACCGCGATCCGGCACCCGGCTGTTGCTGTTCCTCGGCTCGACGCTCGGCAACATGCGACCCACGGAACGACGAAGCCTGTTGAGAGCCGCCGCCGAGACCCTCCGTCCCGGCGATGCGTTCCTGATCGGACTGGACCTGGTCAAGGACCTGGACGTGCTGCTGCCCGCCTACGACGATGCGGAAGGGGTCGCCGCAGCGTTCGGGCTCAACCTGCTGCGGGTCATCGACCGCGAACTGGACGCCGACATCCCGCTGGAGGCGTTCCGCTACGAAGCGGTGTGGGATCCCGGCGAGGAGTGCGTGGAGATGCGCCTGGTCGCCATCCGCGACGTCACCGCCACGGTGGGGGCGCTCGACCGGACCATCACCTTCGCGGCCGGCGACCACCTCGTGACCGAGCACTCC
The DNA here is from genome assembly GCA_003558435.1 of Nitriliruptoraceae bacterium. Classification (GTDB taxonomy): domain Bacteria; phylum Actinomycetota; class Nitriliruptoria; order Nitriliruptorales; family Nitriliruptoraceae; genus PWLR01. Next base: position 31,919 of record PWLR01000063.1, read on the forward strand.
TACAAGTTCCGACCCGAACGTTTCGCCACCGAACTGGCCTCGCTCGGCCTGGCCATCGAGACCGTACACACCGACAGCAACGAACTGTTCGCCGCAGTACTCGTGCGACCCGACGCCGACTGACGAGCCGACCTCGCGGCCGGCTGCCCACGAGCCCGCCACCACCCGGCCCCGCTGCCCACCCGGACCCGGCCCCCGCTGCCCACCCGGACCTGGCCCCCGCTGCCCACCCGACCGAACCGGAGCCCGGATGCCGACCGTGGAGGCGGTGCTGTTCGACGTCAACGAGACGCTGCTCGGGCTGGAGCCGGTCGCGGAGGCGTTCGCGGCCGTGGGTCTCGACCCACGGCGGCTCGACGCCTGGTTCCGCGCCGTGCTGGTGGACGGCATCGCGGCCAGCGCCGCCGGCACGTTCGCGAACTTCCCCGACATCGCCAGGCACATGGCCACCGCGGAACTGGCCGCGGCCGGTCTCCCGACCGACGCGGGCTCGCAAGACCGGATCCTGGAGACCTTCGCCACCCTCGAGGTGCACCGCGACGTCCGGCCCGCTCTGGAGCGGCTGCATGCCGCCGGTGTCGCCGCGGTCACGCTGACCAACGGCACCGCCGGCATCATCCGAGGCGCCCTGGAGCGCGCCGGCCTGGACGAACTGGTGGCCGAAACCTGGGATGTCACCGAGGTCGGCCGGTGGAAACCGGCCCCCGAACCCTACCTCTGGGCGGCGGAGCGCCTGGCACTGGCTCCGGGACGTCTCGCACTGGTGGCGGTCCACCCGTGGGATGTGCACGGCGCGCAGGCCGCGGGTCTGCAGGGTGTCTGGATCGACCGCCACGGCACCGGCCGCTACCCGGCCCACCTGCACCCGCCGACCGTCACGGCACCGGACCTCGTTGCAGCCATGGGTTCCCTGATCGGTTGACCCGGAACGCCCGGCGCCGCGTCCAATCCGGTGGGGCGCGGGGCGCGGGGCGCGGGCAGGATCGCCGGCTCACCAGCGAATCTGCCCACGCAACCCGGCGGGCGGGTGAGCGGACCGTCGCGGTCGCACGGTGGTGGCCATTCCGCCCTTCGGTGGTGGCCGTTCGGCCAACGGTCGGCTCGGGCCGTCTTTAGCCTCCCCGACGTATGGATCTACGCCGCAGGCTCCGGGGTCCGGCGGCGACACGAGGGATCATCGCCGTCGGTGCCGTCCTGCTGGCCCACGGTCTGGCCGCCGGCTCCCTGGTGTTCCTCCAGACGTCCAACTCCGAGGTGGTGCTCCCCGGGACGGTCGTCGCGGGCGTCGCGGTCGGCGGGTTGGAACGTGCGCCGCTGCATGCCGAGGTCGACCGTCGCGCCGAAGAGCTCCTGAACGAAGAGGTCCGCGTCTCCGTCACGCCCGGGACCGAGACCGACGCCGCTCCCTCGGCCCGGGATGGCAGCTCAGCGGTGGTCGGAGCCGCCCAGCTCGCCCGGGCTGACGAACTCACCGAGTCCGACGAACTCACCGTGATCACCGATCGACGGGCGATCGGGATGACCGTCGACGCCGCAGCAGCGGCCGACGACGCGTGGTCGCTCGGCCGCCGCGGTCTGTGGCGGGCGCTCCTCGATCAGCTCCGCGCCCGAACGGGCACGCCGCGCGAGGTGGCTCTGCCACGCGATCTGGATCCGGACCGCACCGAACGGTGGGCGACGTCCACCGCCGCCGTGCTGTCGCACGAAGCGCAGCCAGCCGAGGTCGAACTGATCGCGGTGTCGTCACCCGACGACACCCGGATCGAGGTCACCCCGGCCAGATCCGGTGCCCGGGTTCCCGCTGAGCAGCTGCGCTCGGAGGCGGAAGCCGGCTACGCGGTTCCCGGACCCCTGGAGATCCACACCTCGAGGCAGGTGGTGGCCGCCCCGACCACGGACACCGACCTGGACGCCGCCGTGGACGCCGCGGAGTTGGCGCGATCCGGCGCGGTCACGTTGCGCAACCCGTCACCCGGCGCGGACGTGGAGCTCTCACCCACCGACCTGGCGGCGATCCTGACCGTGGGCTTCGCGCCCGACGCACCCGAGGGCGAGCGGCTGCCCTTGACCGCCGATCCCGAGGCGTTGCTGGATCAGCTCGGCGACGCACTGGAGGCCATCTCCATCGACGCCGAGGAGGCGCGGATCGAACTCCAGGACGGCACGCTCGAGGTCGTCGGCGGCTCCCTCGGCTTCGTGATGGATCTGCAGTCGACCGCCGATCTGGCCCGCACCACCAGCCAACGAACCTCTGCCCGTGAGGCCCCGCTCCCGGGCACCGTGCTGACGCCCGATGCCACCCGCGGCGAGCTGCGATGGGCCCTGATGGCCTCGGGGCTGGACGTCACGGCCGGCATCGTGCTGGAGAACGACACGGAGGGCGACGACCTCGAGCTCTCACCGGACCAACTCACCGAGCTGCTCGAGGTCACCTTCGACCCCGACGCCCCCGTCGACGAGGCGCTCACGGTCGCCGCCGATGGCGACCGTCTACTCGAGCTGCTCGACGAGGACGTTCTGGCTGCCATCGTGGCCGCCCCGATCGAACCCCGCTTCCAGGTGGCGGACGGCGAGGTGTCGATCACTGAGGGAGTTCCGGGCACATCGCTCGATGCCGAGTTGGCTGCCAGGCGTCTGGCCGAGCTCGCGACCGACCCCGCACCGCGGGCCGGGACCCTGCCGTTGCGTCCGGAGAACCCTGAACTGACCCTCGAGGAAGCGCAGGAGCTGGGTATCGAGGAGGAGGTTTCGAGCTTCACCACCTCGATGGTCGCGGGACAGGCACGCAACCGCAACATCCGTCAGGCCGCGGACTACCTCGACGGGTCGCTGGTCCTGCCGGGCGAACGCCTGTCGCTGAACCAGGCGATCGGACGCCGCACCACCGCCCGAGGGTTCGGGGAGGGCGGGTTCATCCGGGACGGGGAGATCGTGGAGGTCGTCGGGGGTGGTGTGAGCCAGATGGCGACCACCTTCATGAACGCCGCCTGGTTCGCCGGTGTCGAACTGGTCGAGTTCCAACCCCACTCGCTGTACTTCGCGCAGTACCCGGTCGGCCGCGAATCGACCATGTCGGGCAACACCCTCGACGTCGTGTTCGAGAACGACTCGCCCTACGGCATCCTCGTCACCACCGACCACAGCGACACCCACGTCACGGTGAGTTTCTGGAGCACCGAGTGGGCCGAGGTCGACACCTGGACCGGCCAGCCGACCAACCGGGTGCCGGGTCAGCTGCGGGACGGGTTCGACGTCAACTTCGGTCGGACCATCACCTATCCGGACGGCACCAGTACCGACGAGAGCTACTTCCACCGCTACCGCCCGGAGAACGCGCCGTAGCGCTGTGGTTCAGCCCGGCCCCGACGAGCCCGGACGCCGCTACGAGGGGTCCGACCCGGAAGCGGCGTCCGCCGCGGGAACGGCGGCGGACCCGTCGTCGTGGTCTTCCAGCGGCTTGCCGAGCACACGTAGGCCGATCAGCGCCGCCGCGATGGCCAACGGGAACGCCGCCCACCACGGCACACCGAACCCGACGGGCAGCAGGCCCAGCACGATGGCCACCGCCCCGACGAACAGCGCGTACGGCAGCTGTGTGCGCACGTGGTCGATGACGTCGCACTGTGACGCCAACGACGAGATCACCGTCGTGTCGGAGATCGGCGAGCAGTGGTCACCCCAGACCGCTCCGGCCAGGATCGTCGACACGCTGGCGAACAGGATCGGGTGGCCGGCCGGGTCGGCCAACCCGTTCGCCTCGAGCACCGTCCACGCCAACGGGATCGCCAACGGGGTCAGGATGCCCATCGTCCCCCAGCTGGTCCCGGTCGCGAACGCGACGGCAGCGGCGATCACGAACAGGATGGTGGGCAACAACGCCACCGGGAGCGCGTCCCCGAGGGTCGACGCCAGGTACTCGCCGGTACCGAGGTCGTCACTCACCCCGGCCAGCGCCCACGCGAGCGTCAGGATGATGAGCACGTACAACACCGACTTGATGCCGATGAACCAGGCGTCGACCGTCTCGCTCAGCGTCAGGATGCGCTGCCCGAGGCTGAGCCCCGCCGCGACCAGCACCGACAGCAGCGATCCCCACAGCAGCGCCGCGAACGCGTCCCCGTCCCCCACCACCTCGACGACCGTGTCGCCCTCCCCGGTCACGAACAGACCGACGGCCGTCACCCCGATCAGGGTCAGGATGGGCAGGACCGCGTTCACCAGCCGGCGGGGTGCCTGCTCCGGGGGGATCAGGTCGTCTTCCAACTGGTCACTGCCCCCGAGGTTCGATCCCTCGCGGAGCGCCACGCCGCTGTCACGAGAACGCTGCTCGGCGGTGCGCATGGGACCGAAGTCGCGACCCGACGCGGCCACCGCGAACACGAAGATGACCGCGATGACCGGGTAGAAGGCGTAGGCGAGCGAACGCAGGAACACCGAATAGCCCGACAGTTCCAGGCCGATGCCCTCGACCGCGGTGGAGATCAGCCCGACCTGGAAGCCGATCCAGGTGGTCACCAACGCGATCGTGGCCATCGGGGCGGCCGTCGAATCGACGATGTAGGCGAGCTTCTCGCGCGAGAGCGCCAGGCGATCGGTGATCGGCCGCATCGTGTTGCCCACGACCAGCGTGTTCGCGTAGTCGTCGAAGAAGATCGCGACCCCCAATCCACCGGTGGCGAGCTGCCCCCGTCGCGGCGTGGACGCCCAGCCGATGACCTTTTCGACGATGCCGTCGGTGCCCCCGTTGCGACGGATGATGCCGACCATGCCACCGATCATCAGGGTGAACACGATGATGGCCACGTGATCGGGGTTGCTGAGCGCATCGACGACGTAGACCCCGATCAGGTCCAGGAGCGCGGTGATGATGCCGCCGAAGGTCATCCCGTTCAACAACCAGGCGCCGACCCAGACCCCGGCGACCAGCGACGGGATGATCTGGCGGGTCAGCAGGGCCAGACCGATCGCCAGCAGCGGGGGCAGGACCGCGAGCCAGCCGGGCGTGACGGCTACCGCGGCCTCGAGCTCCTCCGCCTCCTCGGGCTCGGCGTCCGCTGCCTCGGCCCCGTCATCGTCTGTCTGCGCCGTGTCCTCGTCAGCGTCCTGAGCGACGACGACCTCGCCGGTGTCCTGGGCGACGACGACCTCGCCGGTGTCCTGGGCGACGACGACCTCGCCGGCGGCGGCCGTGGTCGCGAGCGGGACCATCACGAGAGCGCACAGACCCAACAACGTGGCGATCGCCAGGCGCCGGAACGACCGTGTCCGCTCAGCGTGCCCGACCGGGACCTCGACCGGCGTTCCCGACGCTCCCCGTATCCGCCGCACCATGATGCGCTCCTCGCCACCCGACCGAGATGCGAGTCTGCACACATGTGTGCGGCTTCCGGGGTAGCGGTGGCCGGTGGCCGCACTCCCGGCCGGTCAAGGCGCCCGTAGAGTGAAGGCCGCCCCGGCGTGCGGGTCCGCCGCGGCGTGCGTACGAGCGGGGCGCCTGCCGGGCTCAATCCGCGGCGTAGATCTCGACCGCCACGAAGCCGGTGTTGCCCCCGGTGGTATCGACGGCCTCGAACCGGAACGACTGGCCGTTGGTCGCGGCCTCCACGGTGCGCAGACCATCGGGATCGCCCTCGAACGGCCCGAGCACCTCGTCGTCGACGATCACCTGATAGCGCTCGATGATCGAGCTGCCGTCCCCCATGGATCGGGAGCGCACGCCGAATCCGACCACCTCGGTGACCTCCGGAAGCTCGATGGTGATCGCGGCGTCGTCACCGTCGTCGTCGCTGGACCACTCCGTGGCCGGGTCACCGTCGATCGCGTTCGCTGCTCCGAACGCGTCCGAGAACTCGGAACTGACCTCCGTCACCGTGCCGTGCACTGCGACGTCCGTGCCGGGGGTGGCCACCTCGGTGGCCTCCGGGGTGGTGAACGTGAGTACCTCGGAGCGGTAGAGGTTCCCGGCGGCGTCGGAACCCTGCATCACGTACTGGTAGTCGGTCTCCGGCTCCAGGCCGAGCAGCACCGGGTTGTGCTCGATCATCGTCGCACCGGTCATGTCGTCGTCCGTGGCGACCATCCCGAAGTCGTCGTCCTCGCCGTAGATCGCCGCGCAGGCCAGCGGGATGGTGGTGGTGAGGCTCACGGTGGCCGAGGTACCCGACGGGTCGGCGCTCACCACGATGGACGAATCGAGCACCTCCTCCAGCGGACGCACCTCGACGTCGACCGCGTCGGCGGAGCCGGTATCCGAGCCGACGCCGGTACAGCCGGCGAGCACGAGCACCAGCGCGAGCAGTGTGGCGCGAACGACCATCGAGGTCTCCTGTGAACTGCGTGTGATGAGGGGCGCGGGTCGCTCGGGGGGTTCGGCACCGACCGCCCGGCGCCCCGTCAGTCGGACTGCAACGCGCGCAGGACGTCCATACGTGCCGCACGCCGCGCCGGTATCACCCCCGCGACCAGACCGGCCAGTACGGCGACCACGACGCCGATGCCGAGCTGGAGCCACGGCAGGGCGAACGTGTCGATGTTGAAGGCCTCGACACTGGTGAACGCCGCACCGAACGGGATGCCGAGCGCCAGGCCGAGGGCGGCACCGAGCAGGGCCACCGTGACCGCCTCCTTGCGGACCATGCTGCGGACCTGGGAACGGGTCATCCCGACGGCCCGCAGCAGCCCGATCTCCCGCGTGCGCTCGACGACGCTCAGCGCCAGGGTGTTGACGATGCCGAGCAGGGCCACCAACACGCTGAGCGCCAGCAGGGCCACGACCACACCCAACAGTTGGTCCAGCTGCGCACCGATCGCCTCAGCCAGACCGGCCTGATCGAAGACCCCCACCTGTGGGAAGTCCGCCAGGGCGGTCTCCACTGCCGTGATGCCGGCCTCCGCACCGACCCCGTCGGCGAACTGGACGTAGAGGTTGAAGACGGTCGCCTCGCCGCCGTTGGCAGCGAAGGTGTCGAGGTCGAGGAACCAGGAGGTGTCGAGGCCGCTGCCATCGATCACGGCACGGACGGTCACGTCCACCTCGCCGTCGGGCAAGCCGACCGTGACCGTGTCCCCCGCCGACAAGCCGCGGGCGTCGGCCGTGCTCTCGGCGACGATCATGCCCCCCTCGGTGAAGCCGGCGACCTCGCCGTCGACCGCTTCGAAGTCGAACACCGCCAGCACGTCTTCGGGGGCCATCACCGCGACGGTCGGGTTCCCGTCCCCGATGGGCAGTTGGGTGGCACGGACCGGGGCGGCGACCTCCACCTCCGTCAACGCGTCCAGCTCGTCGGTGACCTGCTGGGGCACCCCACCGACGGTGCCGGCCTGCACGAAGGCATCGACCACGAAGCTGCGTTCGATCGCGCCATCGATCGTCGCCTGCAGCGACGCGGAGAAGATCGACACGAACGCCACCAGCGCGAGACCGATCATCAACGCCGATGCGGTCGCGGCGGTTCGCCGGGGGTTGCGCATCGCGTTGGCGCGCGCGAGCTCCCCACTCATCCCGGCCCGGGCGGCCGGCCAGCCGAGCACGGACGTGACCGGTCGGGCGATCAACGATGCCAGGGCCGCGACCCCGAGGAAGATCGCGACCGCCCCCGCGCCGAGCGAGGCGGCCCCCGCACCACCGAACAAGGTGGCGCCCATCCCGACCGAGCCGGCGACGAGGAGCACCACACCCGCCACCGTCCGCAGGATGCCCCGGCCCGCCGGAGCTGCCACCGCGACCTCGGTGAGCGCCGCAACGGGAGGGACCTGCACGGCCCGACGGGCCGGTACCAGGGAGGCCAGCACCGTGATGACGGCGCCCAGCGCCACCGAGACGATGATGGTGCGCGGGAGGATCACGAGCGAGTCGCCCGGGAGCTCGATGCCGATGACCCCCAGCAGCGCCTGGAGCGCGAACGCCACCACCAGCCCGAACGCCGCACCCAGCGCGCCACCGACGACGCCGACCACGGCGGCTTCGCCGAGCACGGCGGACAGCAGCTGCGCACGCCCGGCACCGACGGCGCGCAGCAGGGCGAGCTCCTTCAGGCGACCGGCCAGCACGATGGTGAAGGTGTTGAAGATCAGGAAGCCGCCGACCAGCAGGGCGATGACGGCGAACACCAACAGCACGGTGGAGAAGATCTCGATGAACGGCGCGATCGCCGCCTGGTCCTCGTCGGCGATCTCCTCGGCGGTCAGTACCTCGACGTCGTCGCCGAGCGCCGTGGTGAGGGTGTCCACCAGATCGTCGGGGTCGGTCCCGGTGGCAGCCGCGGCGTAGATCGAGGTGTAACGCCCGTCCGTTCCGAGCCGGTCGGCTGCCGTAGCGGCATCGAGCAGCACGATCGATGCACCCGCGAGGTTGTCGAGTTCACCGACGCCGAAGGTGCCGACGATCTCGGCCCGTTCGACGGGTCCGTCGAACACGACCCCGACCTCGTCGCCGATCGACCAGTCCTCGGAGCCGGCCGTGCCGGCGTCGATCGCGATCTCCCCCGCGACCTGCGGCCACCGACCGGCGCGAAGCTCCGCCGGGTCCAGTTCGTCGTTGTCGAACACGTTGTAGGCCAGGGTGGGCGGACCGAACTGGCCGATCGGCTCGCCGTCGTCACCGATCAGGACGGCCATGCCTTCGATCTCGCCCTCGGCCACCCGCACCGCATCGAGGGCGCGGACGTCCATGACCAGTTCGGGGTCGAGGGTCTGCGGCGGCCCACCGTCAGCGAACCCGCCGTCCTCCGCGGAGGCCCCGGAGCCGGCCGGACGGACCACGGCGTCGGTCTCGCCGACGATCGAGGTGAACAGATCCTCGAATCCCTGCTCGAGGGTGTCGCCGAAGGTCAACGCCCCGGCGACAAAACCCGTGCCGAGCACCACGGCGAGCCCCGTCAGCAGGAACCGGGCCCTGTTCGCCAACAGGCCCTTCCACGTCAGCGTCCACATGGCGGCCTCAGCCCTCCAGGTCGCGGATGCGTTCCAGCACCCGGTCGACGGTGGGCGCGCTGACGTCGTCCACCACCCTGCCGTCGGCCAGGAACCACACCCGGTCCGCGGCCGCGGCGGCCGCGGGATCGTGGGTGACCATCACGATGGTCTGACCGAACTCGTCGACGCTCCGACGCAGCAGGGCGAGCAGTTCGGTGCCGCTCGCGCGGTCGAGGTTGCCGGTGGGTTCGTCGCCGAACACGATGTCCGGACGTGTCACCAAGGCGCGCGCGACGGCGACACGTTGTTGTTGACCGCCGGACAGTTCGGGCGGGCGATGAGCGAGCCGATCCCGCAACCCGAGCTGATCGATGATGCGGTCGAACCACTCCGCATCCGGTGCCCGGCGGCCGAGCTTCAGCGGCAGCAGGATGTTCTCCTGCGCGGTCAGGGTCGGGACCAGGTTGAACGCCTGGAAGACGAACCCCACCCGGTCACGGCGCAGGACCGTCAGCGCCTTGTCCTTCAGCAGGTCGAGGTCCGTACCGCCGATGCGCACCGTGCCGCTCGTTGGCCGGTCCAGACCGGCCAGGCAGTGCAGCAGGGTCGACTTGCCCGAGCCGCTCGGCCCCATGACCGCGACGAAGCTGCCGCGCGGCACCTGCAGGCTGATCCCATCGACGGCGCGCACGACCGCATCACCGTCGCCGTAGGTCCGCACGAGGTCGACCGTCTCCGCCGCCGGTCGATCGATCGCTCGGGCGGGCTCCGCGTGATCGCCCCTGGGATCGGGACGCGTGGGCTCGGGCGTGGGGTCGCTCGACATGATGGGTCCTGAGGCAGGATCGGAGGGAAGCGGGGAGACGGCGAGACGGCGTGGCCTCGAGCCTGACATGCCCGTGTTCCCGATGCCATCGTCGCACCAACGGGCTTCGTCCTCCACCCGGGGGCGAACATCCCGCCCTGACCCGCCTCGCGGGGGCACGGAACCAGCCGCCGTTCGGCGGTCGGGCCGGCAGGACCGGGGAGATCCCGTGCCGCGACGGTCATACCGTGAGACGATCGCTCATTCGATGGTGCGACCCTCGCGGGCGTCTGCGAGCCGTTCGTCCTCGATCTCGGCGGGGCTCAGGTCGAACGCGATCTGGGCGAGCTGTTCGCGTTCGCCGGGGACCGGGATCGGGTATTCCCCGCTGAAACACGCCGTACAGAGCCTGCTGCGGGTCTGGGGCGTGGTCTCGATCAACCCGTCGAGGGTGATGTAGTGCAGCGAATCGGCGTCGACGAAGTCGCGGATCTCGTCGATGGTCAGGTCCGCGCCGACCAGCTCGGCGCGGGTGGCCATGTCGATGCCGTAGTAGCACGGGTTCTTGATCGGTGGCGAGGTGATCCGCAGGTGCACCTCGGCGGCCCCAGCCGAGCGCAGCATCGCCACGAGTTGGCGCGAGGTGTTGCCCCGCACGATCGAGTCATCGACCACGACCAACCGTCGCCCTTCGACGATCTCCCGGACCGGCGAGAGCTTCAGCCGGATGCCCAGCTGACGGAGCGTCTGGGTCGGCTGGATGAAGGTGCGGCCCACGTACCGGTTCTTCACCAGCCCGTCGGCGAAGGGCAGGTTGCTCTCCGCCGCATATCCGGCGGCGGCATCGCGGCCGGCCTCCGGGACCGGGATGACGATGTCGGCCTCGACCGGCGCCTCGCGCGCCAGTACCCGGCCCATCTCGCGGCGGGCGTACAGCACGCTGCGTCCGTCCTGGCGGTGATCGGGGCGGGCCAGGTAGACCCATTCGAACAGGCAGTAGGTCGGCGACGCTGGCGCGAAGCGCTGGCTGTGCAGACCACGTTCGTCGATCGTGACGACCTCGCCGGGCTCGACGTCACGCACGTAGACCGCACCGACGATGTCGAGCGCCGCGGTTTCCGAGGCGACCGCCCACCCGCCGTTGGCCAAGCGCCCGATCTGCAGCGGGCGCACCCCATTGGGGTCCCGGAAGGCGTGCAGGCGCTGTTCGTCCATGACCACGACCGAATAGGCCCCGCGCAACAACGGCGCGGTGCGCACGATCGCTTCCTCGAGGCTGACATCGACGTGGCGGGCCAGCATCGAGGCCATCAGTTCCGAATCGTTGCACCCTTCCGCACTCACCCCCTCGATCCCCTGGTCACGGGCCAACTCGACGGTGTTGACCAGGTTGCCGTTGTGGCCGAGCGCCAGGCCGCCCCCGGTCGGGGTCTCGCGGTACTGCGGTTGCGCGTTGACCCATGACGAGGCGCCCGTGGTCGAGTACCGGCAATGCCCGATCGCGAGGTGACCCTCGAGCGCTGCCAACCCGGTGTCGTTGAACACCTGGTTGACCAGCCCCATGTCCTTGTGGACCGTGATACGACGGCCATCGGAGGCGGCGATACCCGCCGATTCCTGCCCGCGGTGCTGCAACGCGTACAGCGCGAAGTAGGTGAGGGTGGCGACCTCCTCGCCGGGCGCGAATATCCCGAAGACCCCGCACTCGTGCTTCGGCCCCTCGGCGTATGAGGCGAGGTCGAGGTCGGCGAGGTCGGCGCCGTCACCGGGTGCCGCGGCAGGTCGAGGCGAGGAGGTGGTACTTGACACGTGGAACCTCGCAGCGGGTGCCGGCGGCGGGAGGGCGGAGGTTCGGACAGCGTACCGCCGCAGGATCTGGCGCTATCGTGACCACGTCCGGATGCCTGAACCGTCGAGGGGGCCAAGATCATGGTCGAACCGTTCGAGGCCCTGCTCGAAGGCAACCGCGCCTACCTCGACAGCGGAGCCCACCGCTCGCTCTCCGTCCGTCCGTCGCGCGCTCTGGCGATCGTGACGTGCATGGACAGCCGCTTGGACGTGTTCGCAAGCCTCGGCCTGGAACTCGGCGAGGCCCACATCGTCCGCACCGCCGGGGCACGGATCACCCAGGACGTGCTGCGATCGCTGACCCTGTCCACGCATGCGCTCGGGACGCGATCGGTGGCGGTCATCGCCCACACCGACTGCGGCCTGAAGGACCCGGACGGCACCCTGGTGGACCGACTCACCACCGCGATCGGCCGGCCTCCCATCGAGCGGACCTGGCACGCGTTCGTCGACCCGGAGGCGATCGTGCGCGAGGATTGTGCCCTGCTCGGCCGCTGGCAGGACCGACCCGACGGGTTGACGATCGCGGGTTATCTCCTCGACGTCACCGACGGCCGGCTCACCGAGGTCGTCGCCCCTCGAACGGTCCCCGACGCACCGCGCCCGGACGCACCTCGCTGACATCCGGACGCATCTCGCTCCGCCCCACGCTCAGCCGGATCAGCCGTCGAGCGTGGCGGCCAGGCCGCCCAGTAGCGCGGTCTCGACCTCCTCGAGCGGGAGATCGATCACGTCGCGGATGATCAGACGTTCCCCGCCCACGGTGCCGATGTCGGTGAGGGCCACACCTGCATCGGCGCACAGTTGGGCGAGCTCGCGCACGTGTTCGGAGGCCACCGTCACGACCACCCGGCCCGGAGATTCGCTGCACAGCAGCTGGGCGGGGCTCAGCCCGGTGTCGATCGCGACCTCCACCCCGATGGCTCCGGCGGCACACGACTCCGCGAGGGTGGCCAGCAGACCTCCTCCCGAGACGTCATGTGCGGAGCTCACGTAGCCCTCCCGCGCGGCGAGCTGCAGGACCTCCCCGATCACGGCCTCGAGTTCCAGGTCCGTCGGCGCCAGCACCCCACCGAGCGGCAGGCCGAGGTACCGCTGCAGGTCACTGCCGGCCAGGCCCTCCTTCGTCGGTGCGCCCAGCAGGAACACGAGATCGTTCTCGTTCTCGTAGGCGGCACCGATGGCGTCCCCGGCATCCTCCAGCACGCCGAGGATGCCGATCACGGGGGTCGGGTGGATGGCGGCGCCCTTGGTCTCGTTGTACAGCGAGACGTTGCCGCCGGTCACGGGCACGCCCAGCGCCGCGCATGCCTCGGCCATCGCCGCGATCGAGGTGGCCAGCTGCCACATGATCTCCGGACGCTCCGGGTTGCCGAAGTTGAGGCAATTGGTCGTCCCGAGTGGTCTGGCGCCGACACAGACCACGTTGCGGTAGGCCTCGGCGACGATCCGCTTCGTGCCCTCCGCCGGGTCGAGCTCGCAGTACCGGCCGTTGCCGTCGGTCGCGCATGCCACCGCGCGGCGGCTGCCCGGCAACCGAACCACCCCGGCGTCACCCATGCCCGGCCCGAGCACCGTGCCGGCCTGCACGTGCTGGTCGTACTGCTCGTAGACCCAGCGTTTGGAGGCCACGTTCGGCGAGGCGAGGAACGCCAGGGCGAACGCGTCGAGGTCGCCGCCGGCCAGCTGGTCGGTCGCGACCGATTCCGCGTCGATCGCGGCGTAGTCGTCCAGCGACGACGGCCGCTGCTGCGCGCGGTCGTAGGTCGGGCCCTCGTCGGCGAGCGATCGGGCGGGCAGGTCGGCGACCACCTCGCCGCGCCGGCGCAGCACCAGCGCATCACCCTCGACGACCTCCCCGATCACCGAGGCCGGGACGCCCCATCGCTCGGCGATGGCGAGCACCTCGGTGACCTCGTCCGGGTCGACCAGGGCCAGCATCCGCTCCTGGGACTCCGAGCACAGGATCTCCCACGACTCCATCGACGGCTCGCGCAGATGCACCGCATCGAGGTCGACGTCCATCCCCATCGATGCGGCCGAGGCCAGCTCCGAGGTCGAGCACGCGATGCCGGCCGCGCCCATGTCCTGGATGCCGGAGATCAGGTCGCGTTCGTAGAGTTCCAGGCAGCACTCGATCAGCAACTTCTCCGCGAACGGGTCGCCGACCTGCACGTTGGGCCGCTTGGCCTCCAGCCCCTCGTCGAACTCCTGGCTGGCCAGCACCGACGCGCCCCCGATCCCGTCGCGCCCCGTGGCGGAACCGAGCAGGACCGCCAGATGCCCGGGGGCTTCCGCGCGGGCGAGCTGCAGACGATCACGTTGCATGACCCCGATGGCGAGCACGTTGACCAGCGGGTTGCCGGCGTAGGTGTCGTCGAACACGGTCTCGCCGCCGATGTTGGCGACCCCGACGCAGTTGCCGTAGAAGCCGACGCCACGCACCACGCCGTCGATCAGACGGCGCTGGAGCGGGTCGGGTTCATGGTGACGACCGGCGCCGTCGGTCCACCCGCCGGGGTCGCCGAAGCGCAGCGGGTCCATGACCGCGATCGGGCGGGCCCCCATCGTGAAGATGTCGCGCAGGATGCCGCCGACGCCGGTCATGGCGCCCTGGACGGGCTCGACGAAGCTCGGATGGTTGTGCGACTCGATCTTGAAGGCGACCGCGAGTCCGTCGCCGACGTCGACGACCCCGGCGTTCTCCCCCGGCCCCGCGACGATCCACGGCGCGGATGCGGCGAGTTGGCGGAGGTGGATCTTCGACGACTTGTACGAGCAGTGTTCCGACCACATGACCGAGTACATGCCCAGTTCGGCGACCGTCGGGGTGCGGTGCAGGGTCCCGACGATCCGGTCGTACTCGTCACCGCGCAGTCCGAGTTCGTGTCCGAGTTCCCGGGCGCGCTCCGGGGTCAGCGTCTCGTCGGGTGGGAAGGTGACGTCGGAGCGGATCTGATCGGTCACGTCGGAGCCTAGGGGTGGTCCGGGGGCGGTCCGGGGGTGGTCCGGAAGTGGTTCGGGGTTGCTCCGGGATTCCGGAACGTGCTCCGCGAACGCCCCACATCCTACTTGGAGCCACTCCGGGTCCGGGCTCCGGTCGCCTGCGTCTGGCCGGGCTCCTCCCCGGCGAGCGCTGTCGCCCGCGCGATGGGCTCCTCCGCACCGTGGGCGGGGCGGGGGCGGGGGCGGGGCGGGGGCGGGCCGGGCCGGCCGCGACGCGGGCGGCTGGGTACCCTCCCCCGGGTCGCCGGCAGCACCCGACGAGACGGAGCCCGACGTGGACGCCCTCAACACCCTGCGCGCCGTGCTCGTGGGTTTCACCGCCATCGCCGCGCTCATGCTCGGCTTCCGCGGCGAGTGGTTCCCGGCCGGCGTGCTCGGCGCGGGCATCCTCGCCCACATGGCGCTGTTCGCCTACCTGCGGGCTCAACGCCTACGAGAGGCCGAACAGGATCCGCTGCGCGCGTTGCTCGGCAACTGACCCGCGAGCGCGAGGTCGATACGCGTCAGGCCGGCGAGGTGGCGGGCGTGCCCTGCATGACGCTCTGGAAGAAGCCACGACCGTCGATACCGCCGATGAGCGTCTCGTCGACCGCATGCTCCGGGTGCGGCATCAGCCCCACCACATTGCGGGCGGCGTTGGTCACCCCGGCGATGTCCCGGAGCGAGCCGTTGGGGTTGCACCCCGCCGCGTAGCGAGCGACGACCCGGTCCTCGGCCTCCAACGCATCGAGCGTGTCGGCGTCGGCCACGTACCGGCCCTCGCCGTGTTTCGCCGGGATGATCGCCACCTGGCCGGGTGAGAACGCCCGCGTCCATGCGGTGTCCGCGGTCTCGATCGTGAGTGCGACATCGCGACACACGAACCGGAGTCCTTCGTTGCGCGTCAGCGCGCCGGGCAACAGGCCCGCCTCGCACAGGACCTGGAACCCGTTGCAGATACCGAGCACGGGGCCCCCCTCGGCCACGAACGCGGTCACCGCGCTCATCACCGGGGCCCGGTGAGCGACAGCGCCGCACCGCAGGTAGTCGCCGTAGCTGAAGCCCCCGGGCAGGACCACGGCATCCACACCCTTGAGGTCCGCGTCGGCGTACCACAAGGCGACCGCATCGCCGCCGCAGCTACGTACGGCCTGCTGGGCGTCCCGGTCGTCGAGCGAACCGGGGAAGGTCACGACACCGATCCGCACACAGCCTCCTCGAGCGCGAGGTTTCGAACTCTCGCGGTCAGGCGAGGATATCGGTCCCGCCGAGGTGGCCGATGCCCGGCTCCGGGGTGCGCCCGGCTCTGGAGTGACGCCGCCGGTCGTTCACCCGCCCGCCCGGTCGTCGCGGAATCCGACCTCCACCAGCGCGCCGATCGGATCCTCCTCGGCGAGGAGTTCCTCGACGTCGAGGCAGCCACGAGGGGGCTCGCCCGGGAACTCGAGACGGCGGCAGGCCTCGTGCTGGGAGCGGGCGGCCTCCAGCTCGGTCGTGGCTCCGATCGGCTCGCCCGGCCAGAGTGGATCCGTGATCAGCTCGAGTTGGTGGATCACCGCGGGCGTGCCGGTCACCGCATCCTCGAACTGGAACTTCGCGTTGAGTTCGAGGATCAGGCGCTCGTCCACGAACCGGGTGGACGATTCGACCCCGGACAGCTCGAACGTCGCGATCCGCATGAGTCCGTCCGCGGCGATCCACTCCACCAGGCCGTCGCGTGCCCGTGGGAAGTCCCCCGTCGCGATCAGCTGGCAGGCGCCGGCCATGGCGACGCGGGCAGCCGCCTGGGAACCGGCGTCGCCGACCAGACGGATCCCCTGGGCACAGTCGGGGCCGGGGGACGCGTCCTGGGTGTCGGCGAGCATCGCCTCGCCACGTTCGATGGTCACCTCGGCGCCGCCAGCAGGCCGCCGCTCGGCAGCCGACAGTTGTTCACGGTCGATGGACGCCAGCGCCCACACGGTTACGGCGAGGGCCACCACTCCCAGCGCGATCAGCGCCAGGACGAACCACCGCTGCAGCACCGGTTCGCCGGTGGGCAGGGTCGGTAGCCCGTCGTCCTGCATCGGCGGCAGGGACGAGCGTGGGTCGGCGCGGGGCGCCGTCGATCCGTTCGTGGAGCGTCGATCGGGCACGGGCTCTCCGGGTGCCGGCTTGCCGGGTGTCGTGGTCAGACGTCCGCGCGTTCGTCGTCGCCGATGATCCGCCAGACGTAGGATTCGATGACCGGGTTGGTCAGGAACCCGGAGCACATGGCCGTGACCTGAGCCTCCAGGTCCTCGCCCTGGGCGTCCACCTCCATCTCGAGGTGCTTGCCGACGCGCACGCCGTGCACCCCATCGTGACCGAGGCCCGGTAGCGCGTCCTCGACCGCCCGGCCTTCGGGGTCCAGGATCTCGCGTTTGAGCAGCACATCGATGGCGATGCGGGGCATGCAGGCTCCGAACGAGGGGCATGATCGCGGGATGTCAGCGAGTACCGGAAGGGTAGCTGAGCCACGGTTGCGTCCACGGCTCACCACCCGTGCGTGCGCCGCCAGGGGCTGCTCCACGTCCCGACGATGGACGTGCAGGCACCACCTGCGCGCAGGACGGCACGCACCCGCCCGGAGGCGAGCACGACGTCGTGGACCGGCCGGGGGATCGGGCGGCGCTCAGGCGACCGGCGCCGCCAACCACTCGATCGCCTCGCGCAGCGAGGCGACCGGCACCACGGTGGTGCCGGGGAGCGGGACCTCGTCGAGCAGTGCCGCCTGGGACCGTGGCACCAGCAACACGTCGGCACCGGACCGGTTCGCCGCACGGGCCTTCGCGGGTAGACCACCGATCCGGATCACGGTCCCGTCACCGAGGATCCCACCGGTGCCGGCGATGTGGCGTCCCTGCGCCAGGTCGTGGCCGGACCCGTGGGCGTAGGCCATCAGCGCCACCATCAACCCGTGGGAACTGCCGAGCGAGAGGTTGCGGGCCGCGTCGCCGGGGATCAGGCGCGCGGCCGCGAACGTGATCCCGGCGCTGAGCGTGTCGGGCGCGGTGGGACTGACGATCACCTGCTCGTAGGGAAGCCCGGGTCCCGGTGCGGAGAAGCGTTGACCACCACGGAACCTGAACGTCAGCCCCGGCTCGAGCGCAGCTCCGGCCTCGTTGGATCCGCCGGCCGCCCCGGTGTCCTGTACCCAACCATCGGAGACCTCGTCCCACGTCTGCCGGTCGGTCAAGGGCGCGTCGTTGATCGCGTCCAACAACCCCGCCTGGGGGTAGCCCTCCAACAGCGGCTCCCGAACCTCGACCAACACACCGAGCGGCAACTCGCGTCCGGCGTGACGGAGACCGACCGCGACCGCCGCCGGTTCGCTCAACGTCGGTCGCCGGGTGACAGGACCCGATCGCAGGTCGGTCGCGCCGGAGTCCACACCCAGCAGACGATCGCGAAGCAGCTCGCCGACCAGGGGCGGCCGCCCGACGGCCAACCAACTCCACCGACCCGGTGGATCGATCACCTCGCCGTCGATCTCCAGGCGACCGTCGAGCCGCCACACCGTGCCCGGGGGATCCTCGGAGATCAGGTGCAGCCACGGGACCGGCAGCAGGAGCACCACGAGGACCGCGATGACCAGGACACGCTGTCGAGGGACCGGCGTCGATCCCCCTCGCCGGCGACCAGGCGCAACGAGCGCGTGGCGGGCGCGACGGATGCGCGTCGAACTGGCGTGGATGGTGGGTCCCTCGCTTCCGGTGACGTCCGCCACCGGATGCGGTTCACCCAGCGACAGCTCTCACCGTAGGGGAGCGCCGCGGGCGACGCGAGGTAGGGGAGGGGGGTATCCGCACTCCCCCGCGGTCCTCGCGCCGGCGGCCGACCACGCACTCAGCCGTCAGCCGGCCCGGTCCCCTCGCCCGTTCGCCGACTCAGCTCGATGCGTCAGCGAGGGCGGTACGCACACCGTCGAGAAGCTCGCTCCATGATGCCTCGAACTTGTCCACACCCTCGTCCTCGAGCTTGCGGACCACGGCGTCGTACTCCACCCCCACCCCGGCCAGCGCGCTCATGACCCCGCGCGCATCCTCATAGGTCTCGCGCACGGTGTCGCCACGGATCACCCCGTGGTCGGCGACCGCATCGAGCGTGGCCTCCGGCATGGTGTTGACCGTGTCCGGTGCCGCGAGCTCGACCACGTAGCGGGTGTCGTCGTACTCGGGGTTCTTCACCCCGGTCGAGGCCCACAGCGGGCGCTGCACGTTGGCACCGGCGGCGGCCAGCGCCTGCCACCGGTCGCTTGCCAGGACCTCCTCGTAGGCCTCGTAGGCCAGCCGCGCGTTGGCGATGGCGGCCTGCCCCATCAGTGCGGTCGCCTCGTCGGTGCCGAGCTGCTCGAGTCGCGCGTCGATCTCCGCATCGACCCGACTGACGAAGAACGAGGCCACCGACGCGATCTTGGTCAGGTCGTGGCCGGCGTCCCTGGCCTGCTCGATCCCGGCGACATAGGCGTCCAGCACGGCGCGGTAGCGATCGAGGGAGAAGATGAGCGTGACGTTGACGCTGATGCCCTCGGCCAGGCAGCGGGTGATCGCCGGCAGACCCGGTTCGGTGGCCGGGATCTTGATGAACAGGTTCGGGCGGTCCACCAGCCACCACAGGGCTCGGGCCTCGGCGACCGTGCGGTCGGCATCACGGGCCAGGCGCGGATCGACCTCGATCGACACCCGTCCGTCGATGCCGCCGGTGGCCTCCGCGACCTCGCGGAGCGTGTCGCAGCCCCAACGCACATCGAAGGTGGTAAGCGCCCGGACGGCTTCCTCGAGGTCGACACCGCGCAGTGCCAGGTCGCGGGTCTGGGATGCGTAGGCCGCGCCGTCCAGCAGCGCCTTCTGGAAGATCGTCGGGTTGGTGGTGACCCCGACGACGTGCCGCTCGGCGATCAGCTTCGCGAGGTTGCCCGACGACAGACGTTCGCGGGAGAGATCGTCCAACCAGATGGAGACCCCCACCGAGGAGAGGGCGGCGAGCGGTTCGGCCGAGGCTGTGGACATGGTGGGGCTCCTCACGGGATGAATGCGTATGCCAAGCGTAGGACCGAGGCCCGGGCGCTCACGCGTTCGCTCGATCGCGGACGACGTCGGCGGGCGCGAAGATCGTGGGCGAGGTGATCGCTCGACGCGAGCCTACGAGCGCGGCCCGGCGACGGGAGGCGCGATCTCGTCGGTGCACTCGGCTGCGCCGTCCGAGACGAGCGTCGGTACCTTGCCGACCAGGCCCTGCCCACCAGGGTCCTCGCGTCGCCGCCGCGCTCTCACGATCACGACGCCGAAGACGCCGAAGACGCAGGCCCGAAGACAAAGGCCCGAAGATGACGACCGGCAGCACCGCCGCGCAGACCCCGGCCCGGTCGACGGCCGACCGCATCGCGCGCCAGCTGCTGCTGATCGAGGACGCGGCCCCTCGATCGCTCGTCTCTCTACGGGGATCACTGGTCCTGACCGCAGTCCGTTGTGTCCTGACCTACGCACTCATCCCGGTTCTGGCACCGCTCATCGGCTGGATGGGTGCGCTTGCGACCCCGGCCTCGCTGGTGCTGTCCCTGGCCGCGATCGCGCTGTCGATCAACAGTCTTCGGCGGGTCTGGATGGCCGACTACGCGCACCGCTGGCCCTACACCGCGTTCATCGCGCTCGTCGTGAGCCTGCTGACCGTGGTGGTCGTCAACGACGTCCGAACCCTGCTCGGCTGAGCCCGACCACCAGCCGCGCCCAGAGCCAACGTGTCCGGGACCCGGTGGGGCGACGGCTGCTGACCCGCGAGCGTTCGCCGGCCCTCACCAGGCCGCTTCTGCATCCACGTCGTCGTCGGTGAGGGTCGCAGCCTCGAGCGTGCGATGGCCGGCTTCGAGCAGATCGGTGGTCCGTGGCAGTTCGCGTATCACCCCGAGCAGGGCTTCGAGCCCCACGGCCGCCACGCCGGTGGGTACGCCGTGACCGCGCAGTACCTCCGGGAGCCAGGTGATGAAGTCCTGGAAGATCCGTTCGTCCCCGACCTGCAGACTCACTGCGGCGAAGCGCAGGATGTGATCGAGATCCTCACGCATCCGGGCCCGTTGGTACTCGTCGTACGAGCGCATCGTCGGGAACCTCTGCAGCAGACGTCGTTCCGCGGCGATGATCAGCTCGGGCAGTTGCAACTCGAGCATCAACTCCTCGTCGTCGGTGCGCAAGCGCTCCGCCCGCCCGACGGGACGATCCATCGCCCGCTCGAACAGCGCCGGCGCGTCGGTCGCCGAACCGGCCCAGCCACTGAGTCCGAGCGCCTCCGCACGGTGCGGGTCAGGTCCGAACGCGTGCCCCCCGCCGAGGATGGGGAGGTTCAGATCGTCGAGGGCATCGGCGACCCGAGCCACGCCGGGTAGCGCCAGCGGCAATGTGCAACTGATCGCCACCAGGTCGGCTTTGATACCGCCGAGCGTCCTGCGCAGATGCCGAGGCGGGGTCGACCCGCCGAGGAAGGTGACCTGCCAGCCGGAAGCCCGCCACAGCAGGGCGGCCATCCGCGCCGGTGTGACGTGCCACTCGCCCTCCGCGCTGAGCAGCACGATCGTCCCGCGCCGTCCCCGAGGGACGCGGACGGCGAGCAGACCCAACAGATCGTCGATGATCGCGGTGGCCGCGTGCTCCTGCGCGATCGACCACTCGCCGCATTGCCAGCGTTCACCGACCAGGCGCTGCGCGGGCGCCAGGCCCTCGGTGACGACACGCTCGATCGACTGGCCCCCGTCGACCGCATCGCGCACGAGATGGGTCGCGCTGTAGGGGTCGAGCGCTTCGAGACATCCGTAGAGGTCCTCGGCGAGGTCTGGGTTCATGCAGCTGTCCTGGAGCCGGCGCCAACAGAAGTCCCGCGCGGTCGGGCCACGCCCGACCTCGCGCCTCCGCCCGGACGGTCGGCCGACATCCTGCGGACCCACCAACTAACCGATGACGGCACCGCGCGGTAGGTCCGAACGGCCGTCCGACCCCCGCGCGCTCCCCCAGGATCGCGTCGTCCGCCCCGCGGCGAGGGCGACGTACCGCAGCGGTGGAACGCCCCGCGGTGGTGGGTCGCCTCCAGCGAACCGCAACCCCGCCGGAGCCGGGGGCGGCTGCACACCGGCGACAGCCCCGACCTCCTCGCGCCCACCGAGCAACACCCCCGCATGCGGGGGCGGACGCACCGAGCCGGCGCGTGCTGCGATCAGCGAACGGTATGGCGCTGATCGGCACGGGTCTTGAACAGGAAGACCCCGGCGATCGTGCCCAGGACCAGCACCACCTCGACCGCGAACCGTGCCAGCGCCTGGCCGGCCAGGCCGACCTCGCCCGCGACGAGCGCCATGGGCACCAGTGCCGCGGTCGGCACCAACGCGAGCGCCACCATGACGCCGGCGGTGAGCACGGTGCGGTTGATGGCCATCAGCAGCCCACCGGCCACCCCGGCGACCGCACCCACCACGACGCCGGTCCAGGTGATCGTGCTCCAGTAGACGACCAGATCCTCGGAGAGCAGGTAGGTCGCCTCCCCACCGCCGTCCAGCGCCGAGGTCCCGAGCAGCGCGCTGAGCAGCGCCGCGACCGTGGCGCCGGCCAGCAGCGCTCCGTATCCGCGGAGCACGTCGATGGCGCCACCCCGCCACGTCCGCGAGCCGTTGACGAGCCCGAGCATGAACCGCGCGAACGGCTGGAACCCCGGGGCGATGACCATCGCCCCGATCACCACGTGGATGGCACCGGAGACGATGCCGGCGCCGGCGACCACCCCGGCGATGAACATCACGACGACCTTGTCGGCGGTCATCGTGCTCTCCTGGCCCATGGTCAGCTCCAGCTCCTCCCAGCTGGTCGCTCCCTGCTCGCGCGTCAGGCTGGTGAACGATTCGGAGACCACGCTCAGCGGCACGGAGGTCGTCATCGTCACGCCGTCCCTGGTCCCCAGGCCGTACTTGTCGGCGATGCGCATTACCTCGCTGAGCCGGTTGTTGGCCACCTCCACGGCAACCAGGTCCCCGGGGGGCAGCACCGAGACCGCTTCGTGCAGCTGGATCGACAGCGGCTCGATGTGGCGCAGTTCGGTGACCAGGCTGGCGGTCCGGTGGGACGGCACGGTCAGTTGGATCGAGCGCGGCACGGTCGGGGTCCTTGGTTCGTGGGAGCGGGGAACGCTAACCGGGGCCGAGACACGCCACGGCGGCCGAACGGGCGGCCGAACGGGCGAGACGATCGTGCGAGGCCCGCGGCGGAGCTCACGGTCAACGGCACGACCCGCGAGGTCGAGGTACCCCTCGAGGTCGTCACCGCCGACGGCGCCCCGGTCGTGCTCTCGGTCTCGGACACCACGATGGTGGAGATCCCGGTGCTGATGTCGCGCGAGTGATCGTCGAGCGGGATCGATCAGCGCGGATCGTAGGGCTCGTGGGGGTAGACGGTTCCGCGTTGCTGGAAGGCCAGGATCTCCGGGTTCTGGATGACGCCGTCGCGGATCTCGATGGCGCGCCGGATCGTCTCGTCGGTCTCCCAGGCATCCGGTCCGCCGAGAACGGTCGCCAGGTACGGCAGGAGCGCCTCGCTGATCTCCCACGTGGCCGCGTCCCACAACAGCGACGGGCTGTGGTCGACGGCGTAGTAGTGGATGCCGTCGACCACCTCGAACATGGGATCGTCGAAGGCCGTCGGCTGGGCCCAGTCGAAGCCCATGCCCTCGTCGCACGAGACGTCGACGAAGAGGCTGCCGGGCGAGAAGGCACCCAGATCCTGCCGCCGTACGAACATCCATGGCGACCCCGTGTCCTGCAGGACGCAGTTGACGACGATGTCGTGCTCGGCCAGGAACGTCACCAGCGGTACCGCCATCCCCTCGACGATGGCGTCACTACCCGCCGGGTCCTCGGCATCGTGCTCGAGCCGGACCATGCGCGCCGAGTGGATCGGGGAGGCCACAGCGCTGACCTCCCGCACGGTGAGCACGTCGACATCGTGGATCCCCAAGGCGTTGAGCGCCGTGACCGCACCGCGCGCCGTCGCCCCGAACCCGATGACCACGGCGCGTCGGGAACGTCCGTAGTGTCCGGTCGATCCGGTCAGCTGTAGCGCGTGCAGCACCGAGCTGTAGCCCGCGATCTCGTTGTTCTTGTGGAACACGTGCAGGCTGAACGCGCCATGGCCGTCCCAGTGGTTCATCGCCTCGAACGCGATCAGGGTGAGTCGACGATCGATGGCTGCCTGCGTCATCGGTTCGTCCTGCACCGCGTGTGGCCACCCCCACACCACCTGGCCCTCGCGGAACTCGGCCAACTCGTGTGCCAGTGGTTTGGGGACGAGCAACACGTCGCTGTTCGCGATCAGCTCCGACCGATCGAGCATCGAGCCGACGTGGTCGGCCAGGTCGTCGTCGCTGACACCGAAACGTTCCCCGTACCCCGTTTCGAGCGACATCCGCGCGAGCAGATCCGGATCGATCCGTTCGAGGTGGCGCGGATGGATCGCCAGGCGGCGCTCGTTCTCCTTCGCCGAGTGCGCGAGTACGCCCAACCGGAGCGGTTCCATGGTGACCCTGACGGTCGGCGGCTCCCTCGCCGGGTGGCGGGCGGATCGAGGTGGAACCTAGTCGGACACCTCATGACGGTGTCCGCGCGGTCGATGCCCGGCCGCTGATGGTCTCTAGCGTCGATGCACGGACATCGAGGACTCGACCATGACCGGGAGCCCCATGGACCTCTTCCGTCGGACGTTCGCCATCATCGCTGCCGGCGCCCTGGTGCTGACCGCCTGCGGCGAGGCTCCCGAGGACGATCCGGTCGCCACACCGGACGACGACGCACCCGACGACCCGGATGCCGACCCGGACGCCGAGGAACCGGACGAACCGGACGAACCGGTGGACTTCACCGGCTGCCTCGTCACCGACCAGGGCGGGGTCGACGACCGGTCGTTCAACGAGACCGCGTTCGCCGGTCTGGAGCAGGCCGAGGAGGAGTTCGGTATCGACACCCAGGTGCTGGAGTCGCAGTCGGAAGCGGACTTCGAGCCCAACATCCAGTCGTTCATCGATCAGGACTGCGACATCATCATCACCGTCGGGTTCCTGCTGGCGGAGGCGACCGAGAGCGCGGCCCAGGCCAACCCGGACCAGTTGTTCGCAATCGTCGACGAGACCTTCGAGGACGACTACGACAACCTGCGTGAACTGACCTTCGCGACCGACGAGGCCGCGTTCCTCGCCGGCTACGTCGCCGCCGGGACCACCGACACCGGCACGGTCGGCACCTACGGCGGCATCAACATCCCCACGGTGTCGATCTTCATGGACGGCTACCTCGCCGGCGTGGAGTACTACAACCAGGAGAACGACGCGGAGGTGTCCGTCGCGGGTTGGGACGGATCCGACGGGTTGTTCACCGGGAACTTCGAATCGCAGGACGACGGCCGCAACGTGACCGACTCGCTGTTGCAGACGGGCGCGGACATCGTCATGCCGGTCGCCGGACCGGTCGGCCTCGGGACCGCGACCGCGTTGGAGGACTTCGGGTCGGGCCTGATGATCTGGGTGGACACCGACGGCTACGAGTCGGTCCCGCAGTTCCAGGAGTTGATGCTCACCTCGGTGCTCAAGCAGATGGACGTCGCCGTGTACGAGTCCGTGCGGCTCGCGGTCGAGGACCAGTGGGAGGGTGGCCCCTACGTCGGGACGCTCGAGAACGACGGCGTCGGGATCGCGCCGTTCCACGAAAACGAGGATGCGGTGCCGCAGGAGGTGCGCGACGCCCTCGACGAACTGGAACAGGGCGTCATCGACGGGGAGATCTCCGTGGACCCGGCCGACTACTGAGCGATCGCCCCGGGGGCACCGCATGCGTCTCGAGCTACGAGGGATCACCAAGCGGTTCCCCGGCGTCATCGCCAACGACGCGGTGGACCTGGTCATCGAACCGGGCGAGGTGCACGGGTTGCTCGGGGAGAACGGTGCCGGCAAGTCGACGCTGATGAACATCCTGTACGGCCTCTACGCGGCCGACGAGGGCGAGATCCTCATCGACGGACAGCCGGTGGAGCTCCGCGAGCCCGACGACGCCATCGCCGCGGGCATCGGGATGGTCCACCAGCACTTCATGCTGGTCCCGGTGTTCACGGTCGCGGAGAACATCGTGTTGGGCGTCGAGCACACCCGACGGTTCGGCAAGCTCGATCGTCGGCGCGCTTCGCGGGAGGTCGGCGAACTCGCCGAGCGGAGCGGGCTCCCGGTCGATCCGGACGCGCTGGTCGAGGACCTCCCCGTCGGCATCCAGCAGCGGGTGGAGATCCTCAAGGCCCTCTACCGCAACGCGCAGACGCTGATCCTCGACGAGCCGACCGCGGTGTTGACACCCCAGGAGGCCGACGACCTGTTCGAAGCCATCCGCGCCTTCACCGGCGAAGGACGCTCGGTGGTCTTCATCTCGCACAAGCTCGGCGAGCACCGCGCGATCGCGGACCGGGTCAGCGTGCTCCGGCGCGGACGGATCGTCGGCACGGCCGATCCGCGCGAGACCAGCGAACAGGAGCTCGCCAACCTGATGGTCGGCCGCCCGGTGTCGCTGGTGGTCGACAAGCCACCGGGCTCGCCGGCCGACCCCGCCATCGAGGTGCGCGGGCTGACGGTGGAGAACGCGGCTGGCACCGTGGTCGTCGACGAGGTGTCGTTCGACGTGCGTCGGGGCGAGATCCTGGCGATCGCCGGGGTCGAGGGCAACGGGCAGAGTCCACTGGTTCGCGCACTCACCGGCCTGCAGCCGATCGCCTCGGGCGAGGTCCTGATCGCCGGCGAGCCCGTGGCGGGCCGCTCGCGCAAGCAGATCCTGCGCGGCGGCGTGGGGCAGGTCCCGGAGGACCGCGGGCGGGACGGCCTGGTCGGTGAGTTCTCGGTCGCCCAGAACCTGATCCTCGGACGGTGGGACGACGAACCGTTCACCAAGCGCCAGACCCTCCAGTTCGACGTGATCGGTGCCCACGCCCGCCAGCTGGTCGAGGCCTACGACATCCGCACCCCGTCGGTGGACACCCCCGCGGCGTCGTTGTCGGGCGGCAACCAGCAGAAGGTCGTGGTCGCGCGCGAGTTCGATCTCCCCATCGATGCGCTCGTGGCCTCCCAACCCACCCGCGGCGTCGACGTGGGATCCATCGAGTACATCCACGAGCGGATCGTGGAGAAGCGCGACGAGGGCACGGCGGTGCTGATCATCTCCTCCGAACTGGACGAGGTGCTCGCACTCGCCGATCGGGTCGCGGTGATGTTCCACGGACGACTCGTCGGACCGTTCGAGATGCCGGTGGCCAAGGAGGCCATCGGATCGATGATGGCCGGCACCGACCCCGAGCTGGCCATGGCCCGGGGTGGCGAGCGATGAGCGGATCGCCACCACCCGACGAGGCGCCACAGGGTGGCACCGACCCAGCCACCCCCGATGCGGCCACCCACGCGGATCAGGCCCCGGAGCGCGACGGGAGCTCGACCGCGACCCTGACCGAGGACGAGCGTGCCGCCGAGATCGCGGCGGCCGACGAGCGCGCGCGAGACCAGGGCACGATCGGCCTCGAGGCCGGGTTCGCCGAACGGTTCGTCGCGGCGGTGACCGGCACGAGCGTGTTGGTCACCCTGCTCGCGTTCGTGGCGGCGTTCGTCGTCGGGGGCATCGTGATCGCCCTGTCCGACGGAGCGACCCAGCAGGCGCTCGGTTACTTCACCGCCCGACCGTCCGACACCTTCGTCGCCGCGTGGGAGGTCGTGAGCGCCGCCTACGTCGCACTGATCACCGGCTCCCTCGGCGGACGATCGCAGATCTCCGAGACGTTGGTGTCCGCAACGCCGCTGATCCTGACCGGTCTGGCCGTCGCCGTACCGTTACGGGCCGGGTTGTTCAACATCGGGGGGGAGGGACAGGTCATCGCCGGCGGCATGGTCGCCGGCTTGATCGGGTTCTCGTTCCCCGGCCTGCCGCTGGTCATCCATCTGCCGTTCGCACTGCTCGGCGGGCTGCTGGCCGGCGCGCTCTACGGCTGGGTGCCGGGCGTGTTGAAGCAACGGACCGGGGCGCACGAGGTCATCACGACCATCATGCTCAACAACATCGGGGTGCTCACCAGCGCCTACCTGCTGTCGACGCTGCTGTTCCGTGTCCCGGAGCGGACCGATCCGATCTCCCGTCCCGTCGCGGAGTCGGCGACGCTGCCGCGTTTCGTGCCCGAACTGCGCGTCAACGTCGGCATCGTGATCGCCCTGCTGTTGGGGGTGCTGATCTTCTGGCTCGTGGAACGCTCGGCCCAGGGCTTCGAGCTCAACGCGGTCGGGCTCAACCCGCATGCGGCGACCACCTCCGGCATGGACCCGGGCCGCACGGTGATGCGCGCGATGACGGTCGGAGGCGCGCTGGCAGGCACGGCGGGCGCGAGCGTGATCCTCGGGGTCCAGGGCCGGATCACCACGGGGTTCTCCGCCGGGCTCGGCTTCGACGGCATCACGGTCGCGCTGCTCGGACGCGGCCGCATCGGCGGGACGGTGGCTGCGGGACTGCTGTTCGGCGCCCTGAAGTCCGGCGGCCGCTCGATGCAGGCGCAGACGGGCACCTCCCTCGACCTGGTGCTGGTCATCCAGGCGCTCATCATCATCTTCGTGGCCGCTCCCGGCCTGGTGCGCGCGATCTTCCGGGTGCGAGCCGAGGAACTCACCACCGCCCAGGTCGCGAAAGGCTGGGGTTCATGAGCGCCGTCGCCACAACGACCTCGGCCGCCGCGAAGACCCGACGCAGCCGCCGGTTCGGCGCCTTCTCCCTTCTGCTCGTGGCGGTCATGGGTGGGGCGTTCACCACCACCGCACGGGGCGACACCGCGACGTTCGTGCTCAACGACGCCCGCGGCCAACTGTTCGACCTCCCCGCGCTCGTGTTGCCCGTGGTGCCCACGGTGATCGTGCTCACGATCGCGGTCGCGGCCATCGCCGCCCGTCAGCTCACGACCGGGTTCGGCGACCGGGCGGTGGTGATGGTGGGGGTCGCATCGGGGTTGTTCGTGCTCGCGTTCCTGACCTGGGCGGCAGCCGGCGACGCGCTGTCGGTGATCGGGTTGCTGCGCGGCACCGTGCGGGCATCGACGCCCATCGCGTTCGGGGCGCTGTGCGGGGTGCTGTGCGAACGTGCCGGTGTGATCAACATCGCGATCGAGGGCCAGTTCCTGGCGGCCGCGTTCGCGGCCGCGGTGTTCGCCTCGATGGCGGGAAGCCCGTGGGTGGGTCTGCTGGGAGGCATCGGCGCCGGGGCGCTGGTGGCCTGGATGTTGGCCGGCCTGTCGATCAAGTTCAAGGCCGATCAGATCGTGGTCGGCGTGGTCCTGATCGTGTTCGCCACCGGGGTGACCTCGTTCCTGACGACCCAGATCCTGTCCGGCAACCCCCAGCTCAACACCCCGTCGCGGTTCCCGACGCTCGAGATCCCCCTGCTGGCGGAGATCCCCATCGTCGGCCCGATCCTGTTCCGTCAGACGATCCTGGGCTTCGGGATGTTCGTCGCGGTGGCGTGGCTGCACTACGCGCTGTTCGAGACCAAGTGGGGACTGCGGCTCCGGTCGGTCGGCGAGCATCCGAAGGCGGCCGACACCGTCGGGATCCGGGTGCTCGCCACCCGCTACCGCGCGGTACTGCTCGGTGGGGTCGTTGCCGGGATCGGCGGATCCTGGTGGACGCTGGATGCCGTCGGCCAGTTCTCGCGGGAGATGACCGGAGGGCGCGGGTTCATCGCCCTGGCCGCGATGCTGGTCGGCCGCTACAGCCCGGTCGGTGCGTTCGGGGCGGCCCTGCTGTTCGGCTTCGCGGATGCACTCGCCACCTCGCTGCAGCTGCTCGGCGTCCCGATCCCGTCGACGTTGCTGCTGACCGCGCCGTTCGTGGTCACCATCATCGTCGTGGCGGGACTCGTCGGCCGGCTACGACCGCCGGCCGCCAACGGCCAGCCCTACGTCAAGGGCTGACCGGCGCGCCGGGGATCGACCGAGGCTGACACCGGTGTCGGCGCCTCCGGCGGCGAACGGCCCGATCAGTGCCCCCCGACCAGCTGACCCGAGAGCCGCTCGTGCAGCTCCGCGCTGTGCGTGGTCAACCCCACGATGCGCGCCTCGATGCCACGCGCCGCGAACCGGGCGACGACCGCGTCCAGGGTGGCGACCGCGGAGCTGTCCCACACGTTGGCCTCGGTCAGGTCGATGACGACCTGACGGACCCCGTCCTGCAGATCGAACTGGTGGACGAGCTCGTTGGTCGAGGCGAAGAACAACTCGCCGGTGACCACGTAGCTGCGCACGGTGCCGGTGCGGTCGAGCACGCTCTCCATCGACGCCAGCACGGCGGCGCGCCGGGCGAACACGATCATGGCCACCAGGACCCCGGCCAGGACCCCGTAGGCGAGGTTGTGGGTGTAGACCACGACGGCGACCGTGACCACCATCACCAGGGTCTCGGTCTTGGGCGTGCGCTTGAGGGTGTTGAGCTTCAGGCTCGACCAGTCGAAGGTCGCGACCGCGACCACGATCATGACCGCGACCAGCGCCGCCATCGGGATCATGGCGACGAAGTCGCCGAGCACCAGGATCAGCACGAGGAGCGAGACCCCGGCGCTCAAGGTCGACAGCCGGGTGCGAGCACCGGCGCGCACGTTGATCATCGATTGGCCGATCATCGCGCAGCCCGCCATACCGCCGAGGAACCCGGTGGCGACGTTGGCGATGCCCTGGCCCCGCACCTCGCGGGACTTGTCGGACGAGGAATCGGTCGTGTCGTCCACGAGCTGGGCGGTGAGCAGCGACTCGAGCAGGCCGACGAACGCCAGGGCGAGCGCGTAGGGCGCCACGATGCTCAGCGTCTCCAAGGTCAGCGGCACGAGGGGGACGCCCAGCACCGGCAAGCTCGAGGGCAGCTCACCCATCCCACCCACGGTCGGCACACGAACGTCGAACACCACCGCCACCGTGGTGAGCGCGACGATCGCGACCAGGGGCGCGGGGATCGCCTTGGTGAGACGCGGGAGGCCGTACATCACGGCCAGGCCGCCGGCGACCATCGCCCAGACCATCCAGCTCTCGCCGATGACGTAGGGCATCTGGGCGAGGAAGATCAGGATCGCGAGGGCGTTGACGAACCCGGTCATCACGGTGCGGGGCACGAACCGCATGAGCTTGGCGACCCCGAGCCAGCCGAACAGCACCTGGATGACCCCGGTGACCACGGTGGCGGCGAACAGGTACTCCACCCCGTGCTCCCGGACCAGCGGCACCATCAGCAACGCCATCGCCCCGGTGGCCCCGGAGATCATCGCCGGGCGTCCCCCGGCGAACGCGATGATGATCGCGATGCAGAACGCGGCGTAGAGGCCGACCTGCGGATCGACGCCCGCGATGATCGAGAACGCGACCGCTTCGGGGATCAGTGCGAGCGCGACCACCAGGCCGGCCAGCATCTCGGTCCTGGGGTTGGTCCACCATTCCTCACGCAGGCGGGCCATGCGCCCGCCCCGGGTCGTGGCCGTGGACATAGGTCGGACGGGGCGCGGGAACGATGGCACAGGTGGACTCGAGGGGAGGTGTGGCCGCGTGCGCGACGAGCGACCGGCGACGGTCGCGCGCGGGAGCGCGCAGCGGCGGTGTGGGAGAAGAGTGCTCGACCGAGGGTCCCCAGAGCGGAGGCCAGCAGGACCACGTACCGAGCGAGACCGCCGCACGTTACTGGTTCGTTGCGAGCAACGCGAAACGCGCCATGGTCCGGACGTTGGGTCCACGGCCGCCGAGAAGCAGACCGCCCGTGCCGTCGACGACCGGGCCAGGACGCGACCGGGTCAGGAACCGGCGCGTCGCTCCGGACGCAACCACAGGCCACCCCGGGGACGCAGGGTGATCAGCGGTTCGAGCTCGAGCGGTCGATCCGGGACCGGATGCATCCGCCACCGGGCGACGACGATCGCCAGCACCAACACGGCTTCGGTCCAGGCGAAGCTCTCTCCGAGGCACCGCCGCACCCCGGCCCCGAAGGGGAAGTAGGCCCACCGAGGTCGCTGGTGATCGACCCCGTCGGTCCACCGATCCGGGTCGCACCGCGAGGGGGCGGGCCACCACCGCGGATCCCGATGCACCACCCACGGCGGACAGATCACGACGTCCCCCGCCTCGATGCGCTGACCGCCGAGGCGGTGACCCTCGATCGCCTGGCGACTCATCGCCCAGGACGGCGGGTACAGACGCAGCGCCTCGGCGATCACGCCGCGGCAGACCTCCAACCGCGGCAGGTCGGCAGCGCCCGCCTCCCGGCCGCCGAGGACCGTCGCCACCTCGGCGTGCACGCGCGCATCGAGCTCCGGATCCCGGGCGAGCAGGTGCAGCGCGAAGGCCAGCGCGTTGGCGGTCGTCTCGTGGCCCGCGAGGAGCAGCGTGAGCGCCTGCTCGCGCAGTTCCGCGTCCGGCAGGCGATCGGCGTCCTCGGCCAACGCCAGGGCGGACAACAGGTCACCGCGGTCGTCGCCACTGGCCCGGCGCTCAGCGATGGTCCGGTCGATCAGGTCGTAGAGGGACCCCCGTCCGCGCCGCAGACGCCGGGCCGGGCCCACCGGCAGGTGCTGCAATCGCCACCCGAACGGCACGAAACCGAGCTTGTAGGCGCTGAGCAGGTCCGCGATGGCCGACTCGACGCGCTCCACCTCGGCGTCGTCCTCCACCTCGGTGCCCAGCAGCGTCGCCGCGGCGGTGGCCAACGTGACGCGAACCATCTCGCGGTGGACATCCAGCGGCCGCCCGGCGGTCCACCGGTCCGCGGTCCGAGCCGCGGTGGCCACCATGGTCGTGGCGTAGCCCTCGATCCGCCGGGGATGGAAACCGGGCTGCAGCGCCCGTCGTGACCGGCGATGGTGCTCACCCTCGGCGGTCAGCAACCCCTCGCCGAGCACGACCTTCGCACGCTGGAGCACCGGGCCCTTGCGGAAGCGGGCGGCCTCGACGACCAAGGCGTGATGGATCAGCTCGGGATGCGCCAGCTGATGCACCCGATAGGGCCCCAGGCGGAAGCTGGCGAGGTCACCTCGCTCGCGGGCCAGCGTCGTCAGGAACGCCAGGCGGTCACGACGGAAGGCCGGGAGGTCACCCAACAGAGGGACCGGTCGCGGTGCGGAGGTGCGCATGAGCCCAACGGTAGGCGGACCGGGAGTCGTGCACACCGCGCACCACGGATGACCCCGCCCACCCGGGCACCCGGCTCCCTCATCTCCGCTTCGCCCGACCGACGCCCAACCGGGCTTCCAGCTCCGGAGCCATCTCGACCCGGTGACCGTCGGAGACGAGCAGGCGAGCCACCGCCGCCGGAGGGCGGCGCCGTGCGCGGGGCTTGCGATGTGTCGCGTAGCGAGCCAGCATCCGGAGGCCGGCGGGCACCGCCGGATACCGCGCCGTCCCCCAGCACACCATCCCGAACTCGGAGATCGAGAAGGGGTGCACGACACACGCCAGGCGCGGCGCCGCGAGGGTGCGTTCGACCCACAACACGGCCATCTCGAACGGGTGCGCGTCCTGATGGGACGACGGGACGCTGGCCCCGAAGCACAGCACGAAGCCGCGCGGTCGGAGTGCGTTGACGAGGTAGAGCAGTTCGAGCAGGGGATCCAGGGCGTGTTCGCCGGCCTGGCCGGCCCGCGCCTCGGCCACCAGCACCGGCACCCGCCGCCCCAGCGCGAGCAGCCGGATGGCGGGGAACCGACCCGCGAGCACGTCCACCCCCGCCTCCTGACGTAGCCGTTCGTCGAGGTTGTCCCGCGTCAGTCCGGTGAGTTCCATGCCCGCCACCCTGGCATGGAACTCGTCACCATCGTCCGTGGGGTGGGTCGCGGGTGTGGATATCCGCTGCGGTGAGCGGTCGTAGGCGTCGCTGTCGCAGGTCCGGTGCACGATGCGGGGTGAGCGTTCGCGATCGCCGGGACCCATCGGGCACGATGGTCGGCACGATGGTCGCGGACATCCGAGGACGACGACGGACCGCGGCACGATCCCGAGGTAGCGATGGTCGACAGCGAACGCGCGTGGCGCCACGTGCCGCCGACGATGTTCCAGTTCACCACCACCGACCGCGCGGAGTTGCGCATCGCGGTGCTCCAGGCCATCCACGCCGCGTCGGTGACCGAGCCGGCGCTGACCTTCGCGCAGGTCGGTGAGGGCCTGGCGGCGCTCGGCTACGACGGCGCCGCCCCCGACGCCGACCTCGAGGACGCCTTGGCCGCGCTGACCGGCTGGGGCCTGCTCGAGGCGACCCAGGACCACACGGTCCGCTACGCGACGGCCGAGGAGTTCGAACGCCGCAACCTGCGGTGGGCACCGACCCCGCACGGCCGCGCGGCGATGGCCGGGGTGCTCCACGGCCTGGAGGTGCTGCGACGCTCGGTCAGTCTGCAGCCCGCGACCCTGGACGCCATCGGTGACGGGCTCGAGGACCTGCGGGACCTGCTCGACCGCGAGCACCTGACCCCGACCCGCATCACCACCCGACTCACCGAGGTTGAGCATCACCTGCAGTCCCTGGTCGACAACGTGCGGCAGTTCAACCACGAACTCGGCCGCCTGCAGCGCGACGACGCCACGACCGACCTGGTGTTCCTCGACGTCAAGCAGCGGGTGACCGCCTACCTCCAGGAGTTCGTCGACGGGGTGGAGTGGCCGGCACGTCGCATCACCGGGTTGATCGCCGCCCTGGACGACTCACCGGGCGTCGCCGTCCTGCACGACCGGGCGCTGGCCGGAGCCAACCTGCTGCAACTCGACGAGGACGACGACCCGGCCGTCGCCTGGTTGGAGGAACGGGCCCGGCGCTGGAACGCCCTCCGGGCGTGGTTCGCGCCGGTCGACGACCAGTCGCCCCAGATCGAGCGGGTGCTCGACATCGCGAAGCAGGCGATCCTGTCGCTGCTGCGCGTGCTCGAGCGCCGCTGGGAGTCCCGCCGTCGTGCGGCCTCCTTGCGCGACGACCTCACGGAGCTGGCGCGCTGGTTCGAGCGCGTCCCGAGCGACCAGGACGCCCACCGGCTGTTCAACGCCGCGTTCGGCCTGTGGCCGGCCCGGCACCACCATCTGCTCCCCGACGATCCGGAGGACGTCGGGGTCTCGACCTCGTGGCTGGACGCCCCCGCGGTCCCCGTCGCCGCGACCCTGCGCACCACGGGCTCGGTCGCCAGCCGGGGCCGGGTCGCCCCGATCGGCGATCCGGCGGCGGCGCGGGCGCGGCGCCAGGCCGCCCAGGCCGCCCAGCTCGCGGACGCCGATGCCGTCCGACGTCACCTGATCACCACCGGTCGCGTACCGCTGGGCAGCTTCGCCGAGCTGGATCCGGAACGGTTCGACGCGCTGCTGGAACTGCTCGGGGTGGCGCTCGCCGCACCCCTGGCCGGCGACGGGACCCGCCGCGCCCTGTCGGTGGACGGCCAGGTCGAGATCGTGCTGCACCTGCCCCACCGACCTGGGGCCACCGCCCGGTTGACCACCCCCGCCGGCACGTTGACCGCCCCCGCCTACGAGGTGGAGATCTCCCTCGACGACGACCTCGAGCTGGTCGGTCCGGCACTGACGAGCGTGGAGCGGGCGGGATGAGCGTGCTCACCGAGGAGCTGGCGCGCGGTCGGGCCGCAGCCGTCAAGGAACTACTGGCCCGGCCCCTGATCGACGGTGCCCGCGAGCCGGAGACGTTCGCGCTGATCCGCCAGCACGCCGACTGGCTCGTGCCCTGGTTCGAGACCACCTGTGGCTGGACGTTCCACCTCGACGTCCGCGGCGGTGTGGCCCGACTGAACAAGCGCAGCGACCGACCCGACGCGACCCGGCCCGCGATCCGGCCACGCCGTTCCCGCAACGCGCGGCGCCCCTTCGACCGACGCCGCTACCAACTGTTGTGCCTGGTCGCCGCGGACCTGGTGCGTCGGCCGGCGACCACGATCGGGCTGTTGGCCGACGAGCTGGCCTCGGTCACCGGCGCCGACCCGCTCCTGCAGCGCTTCGAACCGGCGGAGCGGA
The DNA here is from genome assembly GCA_003558435.1 of Nitriliruptoraceae bacterium. Classification (GTDB taxonomy): domain Bacteria; phylum Actinomycetota; class Nitriliruptoria; order Nitriliruptorales; family Nitriliruptoraceae; genus PWLR01. Next base: position 67,541 of record PWLR01000063.1, read on the forward strand.
TCGGCGAGCGCCGCGCGTTCGTGGACGTGTGCAACCTGCTGGCCGGATGGGGCGTGCTGAAGGTGACCGCCGGTGACCTGGCCGAGTACGTCGACGACGCGCAGGCCAACGCGATCGTCGAGGTCGACCAGTCCCGCCTGCACCAGCTGCTCGCCACCTCGATGTCGCCTTCGC
>PWLR01000055.1 GCA_003558435.1 Nitriliruptoraceae bacterium
CGCCTCCAGAAGGTCCTGGCCGCCGCGGGCATCGCCTCGCGACGCGCCAGCGAGGACCTCATCGTCGCCGGGCGGGTGACCGTGAACGGCGAGGTCGCCGAGCTGGGTTCGAAGGTGGACCCACGGGTCGACGTCGTGCTCGTCGACGGCGAGCGCATCAACGTCGACCCCGGCTTGACCTACGTGATGCTCAACAAGCCGCAGAACGTGTTGACCACCGCCGACGATCCGGAGGGTCGGCCCACCGTCTTCGATCTCGTCAACCTGCCCCAGCGCCTGTTCCCGGTGGGCCGGTTGGACAAGGACACCGAGGGGCTGCTGCTGCTGACCAACGACGGGGAACTGGCGCACGCGCTGACCCACCCGTCCTTCGAGGTCGAACGCATCTACGTGGCGTTGGTCCCGGGACCGGTGCGTAAGAAGCTGCTCGCCGAGCTGCGCGCCGGCATCGAACTCGACGACGGGCTGGCCAAACCCAAGCGCGCACGGGTGCTCGAGGAGGAGCACAGCAAGGCCCTGCTCGAGGTCGTGATGACCGAGGGCCGCAAGCGCGAGGTCCGCCGGATGCTGGGCAACCTCGGCATCAAGGTCGAACGCCTGGCCCGGGTGTCCTACGGCGGGGTCGAACTGGGTGATCTACGCCAGGGCAAGTGGCGGTTCCTGACCCAACCGGAGATCGCCATGCTCCACGCGGCGACCGCCCGCGGCGCCAGACCCAAGCCACGGGGCGGTCCCAAGGGGGGCTACCGATGAGCAGCGCCGAACGGGTCCGCGCGCTGCGCGGTGCGACCACCCTCGACCTCGACGAGCGGCTGCACCTGCTGGAACGCACCCAGGAGCTGATCGCCGAGGTCTTCGAGCGCAACGGTCTCGTCGAGGACGACCTGGTGTCGATCATCTTCACCGCCACCGACGACGTGCACAGCGCGTTCCCGGCCGAGGCCGCCCGGGAAGCCGGGATCACCCACGTACCGCTGCTGTGCGCGCGGGAGCTGGAGATCGCCGGCGGGATCGAGCGTTGCATCCGCATCCTGATCCATGCCTACACCACCGCGACGGCGCACGAACTGCGGCACGTCTACCTCCACGAGGCGCGCCAGCTCCGTACGGACCTGCCCGAATGACCGACGAGCTGCGCCACCTCGCCGTGATCGGGGCCGGGCTGGTCGGTGGCTCGATCGCGGCGGCAGCGATGGCGGCCGGGGTGGCGCGGGTCACCCTGACCGACGCCTCGCCGGAGGTCCGGGCGCGGGCACGGGCGCTGGACCTCGCCCACGAGGTCGTCGACGGCCTGCCGGAGGCGGTGGCCGGCGCCGACCTGGTGATCGCGGCCGTGCCCACCGAAGCGGTCGGTGACGTGCTCGTCGCCGCCGCGGCCATCGCCCCGCCCCACGCGATCCTCACCGATGCCGCCAGCCTCAAGTCCGCCCTCACCGTCGATGTCGAGGCGAGGTTGAGGGCATCGGGTGCGGACGTCGGACGCTTCGTCGGCGGTCATCCGATGGCGGGCAGTGAACGCAGTGGTCCGGAAGCCGCTGACGCGCAGCTGTTCCAGGGAGCCACCTGGGTCCTGACGCCCACCGCGGCGACGGCCGACGACGTCCTGCCGAGGTTGTCGGCGTTCGTGCGCAGCCTCGGAGCGCGGGTCGTCGCCCTCCCACCCGAGCGTCACGACGAACTGGTCGCCGTGGTCAGCCACCTGCCGCAGGTCGCCGCCTCCGCGCTCGCCGACGTGGCCGCCGACGTGGTCGAGGCGACCGGGGACGCGGTCCTGGCGGTCGCTGGCGGGGGCTTCCGTGACACGACCAGGATCGCCGCCAGCGACCCCGTGTTGTGGCTCGGGATCCTGCAGGGCAACCGGCGTGCGGTCCTGGATGCCCTGGGTGCCTACGCCGACCGGCTGGCCGTGGTGCGCGAGGCGATCGAACGCGACGACTGGGGCACGGTCTCGGCGGTGCTCAGCCGCGCGAGCGCGGCACGTCGTCGCCTGGTGCCCAAGGAACAGGCCGACGAGGTGGTCGACGTCGTCGTGCCGCTCGACGACCGACCCGGACAGCTCGCGAGCGCGACCACGGCGCTGGGGGAGGCCGGTGTCAACGTCGAGGACCTCGCGATGCGTCACGCCACCGAAGGGCGACGCGGCGCACTGCTGGTCCGGGTCGAACTCGGTAGCGGCGCGCGCGCCGTGGACGTGCTGGCCGCCGCCGGGCTCGCGGCCCACCTCGACGGTGACGAGATCGGGGGTCCGGGCCGTGACGTCGCCGGCAGCGCGCGGGCCGGTGGTGCCGGGCCCGGCGGGCACCGAAGGTGAGCGAGCGTCCGAACGTCGATCCCGCCGACGCTGCGAGCCCGCGCGCGGTGGAACCGCTCGCGGCCGCACCGGACGTGACCGTGGAGGTGCCCGGCTCCAAGAGCATCACCAACCGCGCGCTGGTGGCCGCGGCGCTCGCCGACGGCCGCTCGCGGCTCGACGGGGTGCTGTTCGCCGACGACACGGAGGCGATGCTCGGCGGGCTCCGTTCGCTCGGTTTCGAACTGGAGGTCGACCGGGCCGGTGCCCGCGTCGAGATCGCCGGCGGCGGGGGACACATCCCGGCCACCGACGCCGCCGTGGACGTCCGGCTGTCGGGCACGACCGCCCGGTTCCTCGCGCCGCTGATCGCACTCGGACGCGGCCGGTTCGTCCTCGACGGCGGGGCGCCGTTCCGCCGTCGCCCGATGGGGCCGGCGTTCGCCGCGTTGCGCCACCTCGGCGTCGAGGTCCACGACCTCGGTGTCCCGGGACACCTCCCGGTGCGGATCGACGCGGACGGACTCGCCGGGGGCCGGGTGCCGGTGGCCGGTGACGCCTCGAGCCAGTTCCTGTCCGGGTTGCTGCTCGCCGGACCCGCCACCACCGATGGGCTCACGGTCGAGCTGACGACCCCGCTGGTGTCCGAGCTGTACGTACAGCTCACCACCGGGACGATGGCTGCCTTCGGTGCGACGGTGACCCGGCCCGATCCGTCCAACTTCGTGGTCCCGCCGACCGGCTACCGGGCGACCGACCACCGGGTGGAACCCGACGCCAGTGCCGCCTCGTACCTGCTGGCCGCCGCGGCGATCACCGGGGGGCGCGTCCGGGTGGCGGGGCTGACCGCCGACGCGACCCAGGGCGACGCCGGCTTCGCCGAGGTGTTGGGCTCGATGGGTGCCGAGGTGATCGTCGACGACCACGGCACGGAGGTCCGCGGCACCGGCGTGCTGCACGGCATCGAGGTCGATCTCGGCGCGATGTCGGATGTCGCGCAGACGCTGGCCGCGGTCGCGGTGTTCGCGGACTCGCCGACGCGGGTGAGCGGGATCGGCTTCATCCGCGCCAAGGAGACCGACCGCATCGGTGCGGTGGTGACCGAACTGCGCCGTTGCGGCATCGAGGCGCACGAGGAACCCGACGGGTTCGTGATCCACCCCGGCCGGCCCTCGCCGACCACGTTCGCGACCTACGACGACCACCGCATGGCGATGAGCTTCGCGCTGCTCGGACTGAGGGTGCCCGGCATCGCCATCGCCGACCCGGGCTGCGTCGCCAAGACCTTCCCCCGCTACTTCGAGGTGCTCGAGCAGCTCCGTACCCCGGGCGATCACACGGGCAACTGACCCCGGCTCGCCGACGGCGACCCCGACGGTGACGCCCGTGACGGTGCCGGCAGGGCGCGCAAGCGGGGCGCGGAGGAGGCGCGGGACGGACCGGTAGCCTGGGCTGTCGGCGGTCGGTTGCGATCCTCGCCGACGGTGCCGTCCGTCGTCCGCAGCCCTCGCGCCCCCTCGAACCTCCGGAGCGCCCTGTGCCGTCCGATACCCCCCGCCCCGATCCCTCCTCCGAGCCGGATGGCCCGATGGCGTCCGAACTGGACGCTCCGATGGCGTCCGAACTGGACGCTCCGATGGCGTCCGAACTGGACGACGGCAGCGACATCATGTGGTTCGACGACGCCCTGCGCGGGATGGTCGTGGCCATCGACGGTCCCGCGGGCTCCGGGAAATCCTCGGTGGCCCGGCGCGTGGCCGACGCCGTCGGGCTGCCGCACGTCGACACCGGAGCGCTGTACCGCGCCGCCGCGCTCGCGTGTCTGCGGGCCCGGGTCGACCTCGGCGACGAGGCCGCGTGTGTCGAGGTCGTCGCTGCGGCCGACATCCAGCGTCGCGGCGAGCGCACCTTCCTCGACGGCCAGGACGTCGAGGAGGAGATCCGCGGCGACGCGGTGACCGGCGCCGTGTCGCTCGTCGCGGCCCACGGCGGGGTCCGTGACGCGCTGATGCCCGCCCAGCGCTCCGCGGTCGCCGCCGACGGCGCCGTGATGGAGGGTCGGGACATCGGCACCGTGGTGCTGCCCGACGCCGACCTCAAGGTCTTCCTCACCGCGAGCCCCGAGGAACGCGCCCGGCGTCGCGCCGCGCAACTCGGTCGCGAGGACGTCGACGAGCTCGCGCAGCAGATCGCCGTCCGCGACGCCTTCGACGGCGGCCGGGCCGTGGCGCCCATGCAACCGGCCGACGATGCGTGGGTGCTCGACACCACCGGCATGGACATCGACCAGAGCGTCGACACGATCGTCGAGCGGCTCCACGAGTTGGCGGCCGGGGTCGACCACGCCGCGTTCGACGAGGTCCCATCCGACCCGCTGGCGGTCCGCCGGGCGCTGCCCCGCGTGGCGGTGGTGGGGCGACCCAACGTCGGCAAGTCGACGTTGGTCAACCGCATCCTCGGTGAGCGCGTCGCGATCGTGGAGGAGAAGCCGGGCGTCACCCGGGACCGGACCGAACACCTCGCGGAATGGCTCGGCCGTCCGTTCCTGGTGATCGACACCGGCGGATGGGAGCACCGGGCGGAGGGCATGGCCGCCCGGATCGTCGAGCAGGCCGAACGCGCGATCGCGGATGCCGACCTGGTGCTGTTCGTGGTCGATGGGACGGTCGGCGCGCTGGAGGACGACGAGCGCTACGCGAAGCTGCTGCGGCGGTCGGACACCCCCAGCATCCTCGCGGTCAACAAGATCGACAGCGACCGTCAGGAAGCGATGGTCCACGAGCTGTACACGCTCGGGCTCGGTACTCCCGCCCCGGTCTCCGCACGGCACGGCCGCGGCGTCGGCGACCTGCTCGACGACGTGATGAAGGGGCTCGGTCCGGCCGCCGACCTCGACACCGACGAGTCCCGCATCCCGCACGTGGCGATCGTCGGCAAGCCCAACGTCGGCAAGTCGTCGCTGTTCAACCGCCTGCTCGGCGAGGAACGCTCGATCGTCGACAGCGTGCCGCACACGACCCGCGATTCGGTCGACACGATGGCCGAGGTCGACGGCGAGCCGTGGGTGTTCGTCGACACCGCCGGGATGCGCAAGAAGTACCGGACCGGTGAGGACACCGAGATGTACTCGGTGGATCGCACCCGCGACGCGATCGCGAAGGCCGACCTGGTGCTGTTCGTGATCGATGCCTCCGAACCGATCGGCGAACAGGACCAACGGCTCGCGGCGCTGCTGCGCGACGCCGGCCGTGGCGTGGTGCTGGTGTGCAACAAGTGGGACCTGGTCGACGAGGATCGACGGTTCGACCTCGAGAAGGAACTCGACCGACTGCTGTCGTTCGCGGCCTGGGCACCCCGGGTGAACATCTCGGCGACCTCCGGGCGTGGGACGCGACGGCTGATGCCCCAGCTGCGCACCGTGTGGACCAACTACCGGCGACGCATCAAGACCCGTGAGCTCAACGACGTCATCAACGAGGCGACCAGCCACCACGCCCCACCGCGCCGCGGCAACAAGCAGCTGCGCATCCGGTACGCCACCCAGGCGGAGACCAAGCCGCCCCGGTTCGTGCTGTTCGCCAACGGCAAGCTGCCCGACGGCTACCGGCGCTACCTCGAACGCACGATCCGCGAGCGCTACGAGTTCACCGGGGTCCCCCTCGCGGTGGAGGACCGTCCGCCGGTGCGCAAGGAGGCCCGGCAGCGGGTCGGACGTCAACGCAGCCACCGCCGGTGAACGGTCGCGCACGGTGGCCCGGGCCGGGTTGAACGGCTGTCGGTTGGCTCGTGCGGACGTCACCGGGTAGCGTGCGCCGTTCGCAGGATCCTCCAGGTCCGGCGAGCACCACCAGCGGCGCACGACCAGCCGCATCAGCGGCGCACGACCGGCCGCGTTCGCGTGGCGAGCCACGGGCTGTGGCGCAGTTTGGTAGCGCACTCGTCTGGGGGGCGAGGGGTCGCCGGTTCAAGTCCGGCCAGCCCGACCACCGCAACGCAAGCACACGACGACCCCGAGCCCTTCCGGTGCTCGGGGTCGTCGCGTCAACGCGGCTACCGTTGTCCCGAGCCGCCGTGACGGACGCGGACGCTCAGTGAGGGATGTATGCGGGTCTTCGACATCGGGGCCAAGGACGGTCAGGCGGAGGCCTCCGACCGCATCCTGACCATCCCGAACCTGCTGTCGCTGGCGCGCATCGCCGTGCTGCCGGTGGTCTACCTGGACCTGGTCAACGGGCGGCTGCTGCGCGCGCTGGTGCTGCTGCTGATCTTCGCGTCCACCGACTGGTTCGACGGCTACCTGGCCCGTCGGCTCGACCAGATCACCAAACTCGGCACACTGCTCGACCCCATCAGCGACCGGATCCTGTTCGTGGTCGTCGGGATCGGGTTCGTGGTGTCCGGGCTGCTGCCCCTGTGGGCGTTGATCGTGCTGCTCGTGCGTGATGTCGGGGTGATCGTGGTGGGCGGGGCGCTGCTGCTGCGCGGCGCGCGCCCTCCGTCGGTCACCCGGATCGGCAAGGTCGCGACGTTCGGGCTGATGCTCGCCTTCCCGCTGTTCCTGCTCGCCGCCATCGTCGGCGACGGCGCCAGCGACCCGCAGCCGCTGCTGCAGGCGCTCGCCTGGGTCACCTACCTCCTCAACACGGCGTTGTACTACGTCTCCGCCGGCCAGTACGGGGTGGAGGTCCTGCGCGGAGACGCGACCAAGGGGCCCAACGGGTAGGGTCTGGCGACAAACTCCCCGGGAGAAACCAGGTCGTGTCCGACACCGCACCGCCCACGCTCATCTACACCGAACAGCACGAGTGGATCCGCGACGACGGTGACCTCGTGACGGTCGGGATCACCCACTTCGCGCAGGACCAGCTCGGTGATGTCGTGTACGTCGACCTGCCCTCGCCAGGGGCCGAGATCGAGGCCGAGCAGCCCTTCGGCGAGGTCGAGTCCACCAAGTCGGTGTCGGATCTGTTCGCCCCGGTCAGCGGCGAGGTCGTCGCCCGGAACGAGGACCTCGACGATCGTCCGGAACTGGTCAACAGCGATCCCTACGGCGAGGGCTGGATGGTCAGCATCCGCCCGTCCGACCGCAGCCAACTCGAGGGCCTGCTGGATGCCGAGGCCTACCTCGCCTTCTGCGAGGGCTAGCCGCGAGCGTACGTGCGCTCCACCCTCGATGGCTGCTCGACCTGCGGGCTCGGCGGCACTCGAGGGTGGCTGAAGGTTCGTCCCGATGCGTTGGATCAGGGGGGCGAGCTGCGGTCGAGGTCGATACACGCGCCTCGACCTGTCGTCTACGCTGCCCGTAGTTCACGCCGACCGGAGCCACGTGCGTTACGGGCTCATGGTCAGCTCGAGCTCGAACCGGCGCGGGTCCGGGGTGACGCGGGTCAAGGAGACAACAGGTGAACTGCGAGCAGTGCGGCGAGCAGGCCCCCGA
>PWLR01000236.1 GCA_003558435.1 Nitriliruptoraceae bacterium
GCGGAAGGCTCGACCCAGAACAGGCGTGGCATCTTGGCCATCAGGCGCAGCTCGTAGGCCAGCGTGACGGCCACCGCGATACCGGTCGCCGCCGCGAGGCTACGACCGTGGATCCAGGGCACGCGCTCGAGCAGGACGAGCGCGACGATGTAGAGGGGCAGGCGGATCGTGGCGCCGAGCACCATGAGCCCGACCCCGTTGCCGGTGGTCGCATCCGACGAGGCACCGGGACGGGCGCTCACCCAGGCCAGGATGGCCGCGGACGCACCGAACAGCACCAGAACGAAGCTGAGACCCACCAGGGCGCTGATCGCACCGGCCCAGCCGACGAGGTAGTAGGCGGCACCGAGCACCGGGGGCGCGAGGACCGCGAGGATCTTCAGCGCGCCGAACGCCAGACGGCGTTCGTCGACCGCGGGGTGCTCGGCAGGCCGAGTGGAGGACCGGTCGACGTCGAGGTCGCGGTCCACGGAGGCGTCAGTGCTCAAGGAGGCGACCTCCGGAAGCGGTGGCATCCGCATCATCCGCGTCGTGCGCGTCGTGTGCGGCGTCCGCGCCGTGTGCGTCCTGCGCGACGATCTCGCGGACGTCGATGCCGTGGGTGTGCGCCGCGGTCGGGACGCCGGTGCGTCCGGCCACCACGGCGTCGACCACGGCCTTGACCGGCGAGGTGACCACACGAGGGCGCTGGCGCTCGGCGGCGGCGCGGCGTTCCGCGTCCTCCATCCGGCCACTGCGCAACCAGATCAGGTACAGCCCGGCGAAGTTGCCGACCAGCGCACCGACGATCATCAGCACGGGACCGGTACCGAGCCACTCGTCGAGCAACCAGCCGATGCCGGTCCACACCACGATCGCCAGCATGAGTTCGGCACCCATGACCGACGAGTTGTCGAGCCCGGACATCGACGATTGGAAGTGCGACCTCGCGCCCGAGCGCTCGGCCGACGACGGCGCAGCCGCGGACTGCGGCTCATGCTGCTGCGTCATGTCGCGGTCCCATGTCGGTTCGGGCGGGCGTGTCGGGCGGTGCGTGCGGTCGGATCTGTCGGCCTGGCGGACGGCGCGGGAGCGAGCGCGGTTCACGTTCGCCTTCGTCGCGACCGGAGCCCGTTGGGTGCTCCCGTCGGGTGCTCCTGGGTTCCGCGCAGACGCCATGCACCCTCCGACCTCGCGGCCTTCGGGCGTGCTCCGGGGCAGACGCTAGCAACCTGGCTCGTGGACCGCCAAAGCACGGCTGCCGGCCACCCCCGTCGGCCCGTCGGCGGTGCGGCTCAAAGACCACCGGCGCGGCGATCGAAGGGGAAGACGACCCGCTCCGCGTCGCTCTCGGCCGGGCCCGGGGCCGGGCCCGGGGCCGGGTCGTCGATCGCCTTCTTCGGCGTGAGCTCGGGTCGCGCCGTCACCCCGAGCGCCGTCACCGCGATCCCCAACACGGTGGCGACCAGCACCCAGGGCAACAGCCGGGTCCACGGCAGGAACACCGGTCCCACGCTGCCGAGCGCGAGCAACGCCGACCAGTAGTACAGCACCAGCACCGCACGACGGTGGGAATGACCGAAGGCCAGCAGCACGTGGTGGAGATGGCCCCGGTCCCCCGCGGTGATCGGTTGCCGGGCGATGATCCGGCGCACCACCGCGAAGGCGCTGTCGAGGAACGGCACCGCCAGGACCAGCACGGGCACCAGCAGCGGGATCGAGCCGTAGAAGTCCGTGCTGGAGGGCGCCGCGGTGCGTCCGACGTAGGCCACACCCGCCGCACCGAGCAGCAGACCCAGCAGCATCGATCCGGTGTCGCCCATGATGATCCGGGCGGGATACCAGTTGTGGACCAGGAACCCGATGGCCATGCCGGCCACCACGGCGGCCACCAACGTCGCCGAGTTGGGCACACCCTCGACCAGGCCGCTGGTCGCACTGCGGACCGTGAAGGCGAAGAAGGCCAGCGCCCCGATCGCGGCGATCCCCGCCGCCAGCCCGTCGAGCCCGTCGATGAGGTTCATGGCGTTGATCATGGCCACCAGCGCCAGGATCGTCAGCGGGAACCCGAGATCGGACGACAGGGCGATCACCTCGACCCCCGGCACCCAGAAGAACACCAGTTGGATGCCGAGCACCACCACGCCCAGCGCGGCGACGATCTGCCCGGCCAGCTTGACCGTCGGCGGCAGCGAGAAGATGTCGTCGGCGACCCCGATGACCACGATCAGCACGGCGCCCAGCACCAGTGCCAGCGGCTCGGAGGTCGTGCTGAACAGCGGGTCGAAGGCCGGGATCGACCAGGCCACACCCATCGCGACGAGGAAGCCGAGCAGCATCGCCAGCCCGCCCATCGACGGCACCGGCCCCCGGCCACGATCCGGGTGGTCGTCGGGTTCGACGGTGGCTCCCACGCGGCGGGCGAACCTGGCGACCAGAGGGACCGCACCTGCGGTGACCACCGCCGCGGTCACCCCGACCGCGAGGTGGGCGATCACCGGGGGTAGACCGGGAAGCGGCGGACCAGTTCGCCCACCTCGCCGCGCACGTCGGCTCGGTCGTCATCGGTGCCGGTCAGCGCACGGTCGATCAGTCCCGCGACGTGGGTGAGCTCGGCCGGACCCATGCCCTGGGTCGCGACGCCCGACGCCCCCGCGCGGATGCCCGAGGCGACGGCCGGTGGGTTGGTGTCGAACGGGATGGCGTTCTTGTTCAGCACGATGCCCGCCGCGTCGCACCTCGACTCGGCCTCGTGACCGGTCAGGCCCTTGGTGGTGACGTCGGCGAGGAACAGGTGGGTGTCGGTCCCGCCCGCGATGATCTTGTAGCCCCGGTCGGTCAGCCCGGCGGCCAGGGCCCGGATGTCGTCGAGGATGCGCTGCGCGTACTCCTTGAACGACGGCTCCATCGCCTCCTTCAGCGCCACGGCCTTGGCCGCGATGACGTGCTCCAACGGACCGCCCTGGGTGCCGGGGAACACGGCCTTGTCGATCGGCTTGGCCCACTTGTCGTTGGTGAGGATGATCGCGCCGCGCGGGCCACGCAGGGTCTTGTGCGTGGTGAAGGTGACGATGTCGCAGTAGGGCACCGGCGACGGGTGCGCGCCGCCGGCGACCAGGCCGATGAAGTGGGCCGCGTCGCACATCAGTACCGCGCCGACCTCGTCGGCGATCGCGCGGAACGCCTCGAAATCGAGTTGGCGCGAGTAGGCGGACCAGCCCGCGATGATCAGCTTCGGCCGGTGTTCCAGCGCGAGGTTGCGGACCTCGTCCATGTCGATGGTGTGGGTGTCCTCGCGCACGCCGTAGGACACGATGTCGAACCACTTGCCGGAGAAGTTGATCTTCATGCCGTGCGTGAGGTGGCCGCCGTGGGGCAGCGACATCGCCAGCACCTTCTCCCCGGGCATGACCGTCGCGAAGTAGGCGGCGATGTTGGCGCTGGCGCCCGAGTGCGGCTGCACGTTGGCGTGGTCGGCGCCGAACAGCTGCTTGGCCCGGTCGATGGCCAGCTGCTCCATCGGGTCGACGTACTCCTCGCAGCCGCCGTAGTAGCGCTTGCCGGGATAGCCCTCCGCGTACTTGTTGGTCAGCACGGAGGCCTGGGCCGCCATCACCGCCGGCGAGGCGAAGTTCTCGCTCGCGATCAGCTGCAGGCCGGAGCGTTGCCGCTCGAGCTCGCCGAGCAGTCCCTCGGCGACCTCCGGGTCGGTCGCTCGGAGCTCATCGAAGTCCGGACCCCAGAACGTGCTCAAGGCTGCCTCCAGCGTGGAACGGAACGTGGGTGACGCCGTCCCAGACTATCCCTCGTCCCGGTCGTCGGCCTCCGGCTCGGTCGCCTCGCCCGCTCCGGCCATGCGCAGCGCCGCTTCGATCGGGTCGAGCTCACCGCGGGCCACCGCCAGCACCACCTCGTCGTCCAGGGCGCCCTGCCGCAGCACGTACGGCGTGCTGCGGGTCAGGTCCACCACCGTGGACGCCGCCCCACCGACGCGCGCCCCGTCGTCGAGGATCAGCGCGACCAGATCGCCGAGCTGCTCCTGGACCTCGGCCGCGGACCTCGGTGCGGGCCGTCCGGGCGCGTTCGCGGAGGTGACCGCCGTCGGCCCCACCGTGCGCACCACGTCGAGCGCGACGTCGTCGAGCGGCATCCGGACCGAGATCGTGCCCTGCGTGTCGCCGAGGTCCCACCTGAGGTTGCGCTCCACCGGCACCACCAGGGTCAGCGGACCCGGCCAGAAGGCGGCCATCAACGCATCCGCCACCGGCGGGACCTCCGGGGTCAGCCCGATCAGCTGCTTGGGCGACCGGACGAACACCGGCAGGGGCACCGAACGGGGCCGGCCCTTGGCCTCGAACAGCCGGTCCGTGCCCTCCTGGTTGAACGCGTCGGCGGCCACCCCGTAGACGGTGTCGGTCGGCAGCGCGACGAGCAACCCGTCGCGGAGCGCCTCCACGGCACGCGCGACCCCCGCGGCGCGTCCGTCACCGGTGACGTCCACGATCTCCGCCACGCTGGCCTCCTGCCACCTCGGGGTCCCGGGCCGGGTCCGGCCAACCGGTGGCGACCCTATCCCCATCCCCCCGGACCGCGGTCGCCGGCGTAGAGTCGCGCACGTGGGTACTTGACTGGTCGTCGCCGAGGACAGCTGCCTCATCCGTGAGGGCATGGCGGCGCTGCTCGCGATCCGGGACGACCTCGATCACCTCGCCTCCGTGGCCTCGCTCCCGGCGCAGCTGTCGGCCGTGGAGGAGCACGAACCCGACGTGGTGCTCACCGACATCCGCATGCCGCCGACCGGGAGCGACGAGGGCATCCGGGCCGCCGAGCTGTTCACCAACGAGCGACCCGGATCGGGGGTGGTCGTGCTCGCGCAGTACGTCGAGCCGGAACTCGCGCTGCGGCTCTTCGACGGCGGTTCCCTGGGTCGTGCGTACCTGCTCGAGGAACGCCTCGGCGACCTGCGCCAGCTGCGTCACGCGATCGTCGAGGTGGCCGGTGGAGGCATCGGTGCTCGAGCGACTGACCGAGCGGGCGGTCGAGAAACACCTGACCGCGATCCTGACCGAACTCGACCTGCCGGCGGAGCACACGCAGGTGCACCGACGGGTCCGGGCGGTCCTGACCTACCGGTCGGCCACGAGCGGTTGACGCACTACAACCTCCGGCGGTGCGGCGCTCGTGATGGGCAGCCGTCCCTCGAGCCGACATCCCCGACCCGGAGCGGCGTGGATGGTCAGGTGACCTCCCAGGGCCGCGAGGCGATCGCCGACGTGGCGGAGCCCCGATCCGTCGCCGGTCGCCACCGCATCGAAGCCGACGCCCGTGTCCCCGACCACGAACCGCAGCTCGTCCCCGTCGTCGGCGAGGCTCACCTGCACCCGGTCGGTCCCGGCGTGCTTGATGGCGTTCTGCACCGCTTCGAGGCAGGCGAAGTACAACGCGAGCTCCGTTCGGGGGCCGTAACGACCGAACCGCTCCTCGACGATGTCCACCTGGACGGGCAATCCGCGGACCTCGGAGCGCAGCGCCGCGACGACACCGTCGGTTTCGAGCACCGGTGGGTGCAGGCCCCGCGCCAGCTGCCGCAGCGAGCGCACGACCTCGTCGACCTCACCCTCCATCGACGTCAACAGCTCGCGCAGGCCCGGGCTCGCGTCCGCCTCGGCCATCCCCCCCGCAAGCGCGAGACGGATGCGCAGCGCGATCAGCCGCGCCTGGGCACCGTCGTGCAGGTCGCGCTCGAGCGCACGCCGAGCGTCGTCGTGCGCATCCGCCAGCCGGGCCCGCGACTCGCGCAGCTCGACCACCTGGCGCTCGAGATCCGCGGTCAGGCTCACGTTGGCGAGCACCACGCCGAGCGTCCCGGCCACGTCCCCGAGCAGGTCCTCGGCGTGAGGGACGAGATCGGTCGCCGCACGCGCGAACAGGCGCACCTCTCCGAGCCGGACCCCGCGGTGCACCACCGGCGCGAGCGCGACGGGCGTCAGGCTCACCTCGGGATGTGCGGCGTCGGGGTGTGCGGCGTCGGGGTGCGCGGCGTCGGGGTGCGCGGCCTCGCCCGAGGCCGCCAGCTGAGTGTGACCCTCCACCTCCACCGCGATCTCCGCCCGGCCCGCTCCCGTGCTGTCGGCCAGCAGGGTGACCGCCCGGTCCAGGACCTCGTCGGCGGAGACCGCCTCGCGCAGACGGACCGCCAGGGCCGAGAGCACCTGGGACGGATCGCCACCGCGGCCGTTGAGGAGCCGATCGACGCCGCGCTGGACCCGGAGCCGCGCCGGGTCGAACAGCACGGCCGTCACCCCGACCGCCACCAGCGGCAACCACGTGCCCTGGCTCTGGCGCCCGAGCAGCGCCCCGACCCCCACGACGATCAGCAGGTACAGCCCCGTCACGATCGCCGCGAGCACGGTGCCGACGACGGCCCGACTGATCACCACGTCCAGGTCGTGGAGCCGGTAGCGGGTGATCGCGATCAGGTACGTGGCCACGAACCCCCACGTCGCGATCAGGCTCAACGGGACCCACACCTGCTGCCACGGGAAGGATCCGACGAACACCAGCAGCGTCAGTGCGCCGGCGGCCCCGACCACGCGCACCTGACGGCGTTGGACCGGGTCCCCGGTCCGCCAGCGACGCGCCAGCGACGCCACGCAGGCCGCAGCGCCCACCCCGATCAGCGCACCGCCGATCGAGACCGCCGCCGCCGTGAGCGGGACGCTCCCGAGCGAGTTGTTCCCGTCGAGCACGAGCCGACTGGTCGGCCAGGTCTCGATCGCGTACCCGGTGGCGAACGCCGCCGTGCCGATCGCCACCGTGACCGGCACCCACCGCCACCTCGGTGACGGCAGCCGCCCGTCGGGGAGCAGGAGCACCAACAGGCACAAGAAGGCGATGGCGGGGATCCACAACCAGGCGCTGATCCACAGCGGGATGCTGGCCGCCAGCGGAAGTTCGGCCGGCACCACCTGGTAGCTCGCCGCCGCGTAGCCGGCACGCACCAACCCGACGTCGGCGATCGAGATGATGCCCACGTGCAACCCGGTCACCACGCCCGTGGCGACCAACAGCCATCCGCAGGCGTGGTCGGGACGCTGAAGGAGGATCCGCCGACCGGCCCACAGGATGGGTGGCACCAGCGGCGCGTTGTGCAGCATCCAACGTGCGTACACCACCTCGATCCCCCGGCCCCGCAGCAGCATCGAGGTGACCCCGGCCAGCGTGATGACGTTGACCGCGATCAGGACCGGTCGCAGCCACGCCAGTCGTTCGGGCCGGGTGCGTTCACCGAACCTGGCGAGTAGCTCCATCGTCGCATCATCCGCGTCGGGCACCCGCTCGGCAAGGGGGCCGGCCGCACCCGCCGGTACGGCGGACCACCCCCGCTTCTCGTGCCAGCCCGGTCGCGCGTCGCGGGTCGGTGGTGGAGGTTGGTATCGGCGGCGGACCGCCGCTCACGACCTCCCCCGATCAGCCAGGAGCAGGACCATGAGCCTCAGCGACCACCCGGCGGCGCACGCCTCCACCCCCGACCCCCCGAGCCCACGATCCCCCGACCGCACCGATCCTTCGTCCCGCGGCACGATGGACCCATGGGTGCGCGTCGCCGCCTGGTCGGCGGGTGTCGTCGTGTTCATCGACGTCGTCTTCCTCGCACTGATCCAGGTCATCGCGCACCCGCTGACGGTCTTCGCCGCGATCACGCTGGCCGGCGTGGCCCTGCTGCGGTGGCGGCCACGCATCGGGATGTGGCTGCTCGTGATCGTCTCCCTCGTGGCGCTGACCGACGTCGGCTCGTTGCTCACCCACCTCGCGTTCCCGACCTCCGGGATCGACTTCGTGCACGCGTTCGTCGGCCTGTTCGGTCGGCTGTTGGTAGTGGCGGCCGGCATCGCGGCGTGGCGGCGACTCGGTGAGGCGGCGGCCAGGCGGACCGGAACCGTCGCCGTCGGCCTCCTCGGCGCAGCCGTGCTGCTGGCCACCGGCACGAGCCTGCTGAGCTCCGGTCAGGAGCCGGCGGAACGGGACACCGTGACCGTCATCGCCGAAGGCGCCTTCGAGGACGCGCTCGTCGCGAGCGGCGGCACGCTCTATGTCGACAACCAGGACCTGTTCCGTCACACCTACACGGTGGTGGGTACCGACATCGACGTCCACCTCGACGCGCGCCAGGGTGAGCGCATCGACATCGACCTGGACCCCGGCGTCTACGAGGTGATCTGCGTCATCCCCCACCACGACTTCATGGATGCCACCCTGACGGTGCAGTGATCGCACGGTCGCGACCGCCGAAGCGGGCGGGGCCCTCGCCGAACGACCGAGGCGCGGACCCCGCCCGGTGAGCACCCTGTGAGGCACTCCCCACGACAGGACCGACGATCCGACCGACCCCCCGCCATGCACCCGTGAGGCGCCGACGCAACCTGCTGCTCGGCGTCGTGCTCGCGCTCGCCCTGACCGGCTGCGACGTCACCGAGGAGCCGGGCCAGACCGACCCCGACCCCCCGGGTCAGGAAGCACCGGGCGACGACGCTCCCGGCGAACCCGGTGACCCGGGCGGCACCGGTAGTTGAGGAGGCGACGCCCGGAGATGCTCGGGACGGCCACGACGGCCGTTCCCGACGCGCGTGAGGAGTGCCTGGCGAGGAGTCCCGCGACCTACCTCGACGACATCAGGGACGCCGGCGTCCCGGTCTACCTCGGCCACGGCCTGCAGGACGGCATCGTCCCCCCGGACGCCTCCCTGCGGATCTTCGACGGGTTGGCCGACGAGGACGACCGCGTCGGTGAGCAGGCCGCCGCGAACTGACCGGTCGCCCGGCCCAGCAGGCGGTCGGCTCAGCAGGCGGTCGGCTCAGCAGGCGGTCGGGGCGCCCGTGGTCGCCGGGCGACGATCGCCCGGTCGGCGCCGGTCAGGTCGCGCTCGATGCGGGACCCGGTGAGCCCGGCGGCGTTCGCCGCCCCCAGCGCGTCCGCCCCACGGCGTTCGTCGATCTCCAGGATCACGGTCCCTCCGGGCGCGAGCCAAACCGTCGCCAACTCGAGCAGCGCGTCGACGACCTCGTGCCCGTCCGGCCCGCCGACGAGGGCCCGATCGGGGTCGTGGTCGGCGACCTCCGGTTCCCAGGTGGCCCGATCGCCGGCCGGCAGGTAGGGCGGGTTGGCCACCAGGACGTCGAGGTGGCCGCGCCAGGACGGATCGACGCCCGACAGCAGCTCCGAGGTCACGACGCTCACCGAGGTTCCGGGTGCCATCGCCGCACCGGCGACCCCCTCGCGCACCCGGGCGAGGTTGGCCGTCGCGAGCTCGACGGCGACGGCGTCGATGTCGCCGGCGACGAGGTCGACGTCGGGGACCTCGACCGCGATGGACAGCGCGATCGCCCCGGTCCCGGTGCACGCCTCGACGACGCGGATCGAGGCCTGCTCGGCCGGTGCTGCCCGTCGCGCCCGGGCATCCCGGGCGGCGGCGATGGCCAGGCCGGCGACGATCTCCGTCTCCGGCCGGGGCACGAACACGCCGGGAGCGCAGCGCAGCTCCAGCAGCCGGAACCAGGTCCGGCCGATCACCTGCTGCAGCGGCTCGCGTCGGACGCGCCTGGCCACGAGCCCGTCCAACAGCGCGGCTCCGCACCCCACCGGGTCCCCTGCCACCTCGACGACGTGGTCGACCAGCCAACGGGCGTCGACCTCCGCGGAGGGGACCCCGGCAGCCGAGAGACGGACGCCGACCTCGCGGATCACGGCGGCGTGACGGTCGTCGTGCTGCGGCGCCATCACGACCTCGTATCGGACCTGCGCGCACCGGCGTGCGCGGCCCATGGGGGAAGAAGCGGAGTGAGGCGGGCAGGGTACGAGCCCGCAGGATGCGCTCACGCGCGCGGGACATGCCGGCACCCCGCGCACCGTGGGGGGCGGGGCGGCGGGGTGCCGGCTCGCGCACGAGCGGCCGGAGCGGAGGGCCCGGCGCCGCGCGGGCGGGTCAGAAGGGCAGGGTCGGGTCGGGGTGGGCGTCGGTGACGGGCCGCCGTGCGGGATCGCGGCCATTGGAGGGCCGGGGGTCCGCAGGAGGTGGGGCCCGACGGCCGCCATCGGCGTTGGGGACGCGGTGGGCAGGGTCCGGTCCGGCGCGGATGGATGGGGAGGCTGTCGGACGGTCGGGTGGCGGGAGTCGGTGCGCGAGCCGTGGGAGGGTGGTCCAGCTCCGGCGGCGGCGGGTGATCGTGTAGGCGCCGTCGGGTTCCAGGCGCTGGTTCCAGCCGCGGCGATGGACGATGGTGTGGTGCCGGCGACACAGCAGGACGAGGTTCGCCGGGTGATGGTCACCGTCGGCGGCGCGGGTCACCACATGGTGGACGTCGCACCAGGTGACGGGGGCTCGGCAGCCGGGGAAGCGGCAGCCCTGATCACGGCCCGCGATGGCCCGGCGGGTCGCGGCGGTGATCTCCGGGGTGGAGCGCGAGGCGGCCAGCAGGGAGACCCCGTCACGGATCACCGTGTCCAGTGCGGCGTCACACGACAGGCGGTCGATCGCACGGCGCACCAGTCGCGGGGCCCGACCGGCGACCGCGGCCTGGATCGACCCGGCGAGCTGGTCGGTCACCGTGGCCGCATCCACGATGACGGTGAACCGCACCGGCACACCCCCCGTTGCCTGGGTGCCGGTGCGGGCGAAGATGCGGACGAAGGCGTCGGCGAGTTGACGGGCCCGCGAGGGCCGATCGACCGTGTAGCCGGGTAGCCCGACACCGGTGTCGCCCGGGCTGGCTGGCGCGAGCGGGGTGTCGGCCTCGTCCTGGAGTCGGCTGGTGACGGTGGCGAAGCCTTCCGGGTCCAGATCGGAGTAGAGCGTCCCGGTGCCGTCCAGCCGCGGGGTGACGATCACCACGTTCTGGTCGGGCGAGCGTTCGGCGCGGTCGGCCACCTCATCGGCGCGGGTGTGCACGGCGATCGCGTCGTCGATCGCGCCGAGTCGTCCATCGGTGTCCAGCTTGGCCAACCTCCCGGCGTGTTCACCCAGGTAGCGATCCAGTTCGCTCCGGGTCTTCACGTCCAGCCGCCGGGTCTGGGCGACGAGCGTGCGGATGTGGCCCCAGGTGAACACCCCGCGGGCGAACAACCCGGCCGTGACCGGCATCACGTCGAGCACCTGGGCGGCGGTGAGCACGACGGCGACGTCCGAGCGGGTGGCGCCGGTGTGCAGCCGCAGGGCCCCGTCGACGGTCATGCCCTCCTCACGTGCCGCCAGCGCGCCGTCCAACGCTCCCGCGGCAGCAACCACCTCGACCATCGCCCCGTCCGCCGTGCGCATCGCGGCGACCAGACGCGTCAGCGCCGCATCGGCGGGCAGGGTCGCGGCGGCGGCGAGGGCCTCACCGGGGCCGCCATCGGGGCCGTCAACGAAGGCGTCCTCGAGGCCTTCACCAGGCGCGTGCAGCGGGCCGTCGGCGGGGTCCGGAGCGGGGTCGGTGGGCATGGAGACACCTTGCCAGGCCCCTGCGACATGCAGCTGACCAACCTCGCCACGCCTGTGGATACGCGGACGTCCGGCGGACGCGGTGGCGGTGGCGGTGGCGGTGGCGGGTCAGGGGATCTCGTCGTCGACCTCGGCGAGGCGGGCCTCGCGCTCGGCCTGGCGGAGCGCGGCCACGATCTCGTCGAGCTCGCCGCCGAGCACGGCCTCGACGTTGTGCACCGAGAGCCCGATGCGGTGGTCGGTGATCCGTGTCTGCGGGAAGTTGTAGGTGCGGATCTTCTCCGAACGGTCACCGGTGCCGATCTGGCCCTGGCGCTCATCGGCGCGTTCCTGCGCCGCACGCTCCTGCTCGGCCTGCAGCAACCGCGAGCGCAGGATCTTCATCGCCTTGTCACGGTTCTGATGCTGGGACTTCTCGTCCTGGCAGCTCACGACCAGCCCGGTCGGCAGGTGGGTGATGCGGACCGCGGAGTCGGTGGTGTTGACGCTCTGGCCGCCCGGACCCGACGAGCGGAACACATCGATGCGCAGATCGTTGCTGTTCACCTGGACGTCGACGTCCTCCGCGGTGGGCAGCACCGCGACCGACGCGGTCGAGGTGTGGATGCGGCCCTGGGATTCCGTTGCGGGGACACGCTGGACGCGGTGCACCCCGGATTCGTGCTTGAGGTGGGCGTAGGCGCCGCGGCCGATGATCTCCACGATCGCTTCCTTGACCCCGCCGATCCCCTGCTTGGATTCGCTGAGGACCTGGGCCTTCCACTTGCGCCTGCCCGCGAAGGCGAGGTACATCTCCTCGAGCTCCCCGGCGAACAGTGCGGCCTCGTCACCTCCGGCCGCCGCGCGGATCTCGACGATCACGTCCTTGTCGTCCATCGGGTCCTTGGGCACCAACAACAGCTTGAGCTCGGCCTCGAGTTCCGCCCGCTGGGCCGTCAGCTGCTCGACCTCGGCCTGCATCGTGGCACGGTCCTCGCCCTCGGACTCCGCCGCCATCTCACGCGCCACCTCGAGGTCGTCGCCGGCTTCACGCCAGGCGCGGTAGGCGTGGACGATGTCGCTGAGCTCAGCGTGTTGCTTGGCGACGGCCATGTAGCGCTCGCCGTCACCGGCGATCTCCGGGTCGGCGAGCTGAGCCTCGAGATCGCGATGACGATCCTCGAGCTGCGAGAGCTTGTCGAACACGGTGGTCACCTCAAGAGTGCGGGGAGAACGGATGGCCAGGTCGGACAGGCCAGACAGGTCGGACGCGGGGAGGACAGGTCGGACGCGGGGAGGACAGGTCGGACACGGGGAGGTCGCGGACAGCGTGCCCGCTACACGCCGTCGTGTCGCTCCGGTGCGTCCGCGTCGCCCACGGCCCCCTCGTCGCCGAGCCGTTCGCGGCCGGACTCGTCCTCGGTCTCCGGGAACTCGAGCGTGGCCTCCAGGGTCCGCTCGTCCTGCGGCTCGTGGGCGAGGACCGTGGCCGGGAGGTTGATCGGGGCGACCGGCAGCCGGGTGTCGTCACCGATCGCGGTGCCGCGCGCGCCGGTCCGGCCACCCGCCACCTCGGGCTCCGGTGCCGGGCCGTGACGCACATCGGCGGATTCGAGCACGACCGCGAGGCTGCCGTGGGCGAGCGTGACCGGGCTGTCGAGGGTGGTGGGGACACGGCCGGTGCGGTGCTCGGCGGGGACCACGGCCTCGAAGGCGCGGATGGCGACCTCGATCTGGTCCCGGGACGGCGGTTTGGTGGTGATCTTCTGCAGCCACAGCCCCGGGAGCGTCAGCGCGTGGACGAAGGGGTTGTCCGCCTTGGCCGCCCCCAGCTTGAGCTGTTCGTAGGCGAGCCCGGCCACCACGGGCAGCAGCACGACGCGGAGCGCCACGTGGTAGAGCACGGCGAAGTACCAGGCGATGCCCTCGGGCGGCGGGACCAGCAGCCCACCGACGGTGTAGACCACGACCGCGATCAACATCACGAGGATCAGGAAGTTGGTCCCGCAGCGCACGTGGAGGGTGGAGTACTTGTCGACGTTCTCGGGCTCCAGGACCTCACCGTGCTCCCACGCGGCGATGGTCTTGTGCTCCGCGCCGTGGTACTCGAACACCCGTCGGATGTCGGCGATCAACGAGATGGACCACAGGTAGGCGAGGAAGATCGCGATGCGGACCGCGGACTCGACGAGGTGGAACCACACCCCGTCGCCCATGACGCCGCCGATGAGCGCATCGACGCCCTTGGTGCCCGCGGAGGGCAGGAAGATGAACACGCCGATGAACAGCAGCCCGGCCAGCAGCATCGACGCGCCCATGGCGGCCGAGCTCATCTCCTCTTCCTCGTCCTCCGGGTAGGCATGGGTGGCGGAGATCCCCAGTGCCTTCATCCCGATGGCGAGCGAGTCGACCAGCGCGTAACAGCCCCGGATCATCGGCCACTTCAACCAGGGCTTGTCCTTGGGTGCCGAGGAGGTGTGGTGGCACTCGAGCCAGATGTCACCGGCCGGCCGGCGGACCGCGACGGCCCAGCGATCCGAGCCACGCATCATCACCCCTTCGATGACCGCCTGGCCCCCGTAGTAGTGGGGGGCCATCTCCATGGGGTCGAGGCCGTCTCCGGCCTCGGGGGACGCTGCATCGTCATTCTGTGGCACGTGGCCCTCTCTGATCCGGACGCCGGCCCCACCCGTGGCCCCACGTGATCGTCGTGGGATGGCCGGCGACCCCGCTGATGGTCCGTGCGCAGGGCACTCGTCGAGCGCGCCGAGGATACTCCGTGAGCGATGCCGAGCAGTCGAACGCGGCCCAGCCGACCATCCGCGGACTCGCCCCCCGGCCCGCAGGACCGGAAGCGGAGCTGCCCCGGCCTCGATCCACAGCGACGCGGCGGTGTGGCACAGGAGGTGTGTGGTGACCGTGTCGTGGACCGGAGCCCGAGCCGTGGCTCACCGACACGCAGCCCGGCCAGTCGCTCGAGCGGGTCGGCCTGGCCGGCCGAGCTATCCCGTTTCGCCGCTCAGAGCTTGATCCCCTTGGCGCGCAACTCGGCGACGACCGATTCGATGCCCCGCCGGTCGACGGTCTTGATGGCCTTGGTCGACAGCTTCAGCTTGACGTAGCGGTTCTCGCTCGGCAGCCAGTAGCGCTTGTTCTGGATGTTCGGGTCGAACCGGCGCGACGACCGGCGGTGCGAGTGGGAGACCTGCTTGCCGAAGTGCGGTTCGGCTCCGGTGAGCATGCAACGACGAGACATCCGCGAACCTGTCGGAGTAGTTTGAGAATTGTTCTCGTAAACACTATCGTCTTCGCCATGCCCATGCCATCGGTCACGATCCTCAGCAGCCTCCACCCGCTCGTGCGGGAGGCGGCCGTCACGCGTGTGCGCAGGCAGCGTCCCGACGTGGTCGTGCTCCGCCACGAGCTCGGGACCCTTCCCACCGACGGGAGCGTCCACCGCGTCGAACGTTCGGCCACCGGGGAAACGGACGTGCCGATCCCGGTCACGGAGGGTTGCTGCCTGTCGTGCCTGCTGCGGGACGACACGCTCGCCGCGCTCCGGGGCCTCCACGACCTGCCCGTCCTGCTCGTGCTACCGACCTGCGTGGAACCCGCGATGGTCGCACGCGTCCTGTACGAGCAACGTGCGGCCCACATCGACGCGGTGGTGACCGTCGTCGATCCGGATGCGCTCGAAGGTGACCTGTGGTCGAACCGCTCGCTCGCCGCTGACGATGCCTCCGCGCCCAGCGCCGACGAACGCAGCGTCGCGGAGGTGCTGGGACGCCAACTCCAGCACGCCGACATCGTCTTGCACCCGGCCGGCACCGACCGTGCGATCGCCCTGCTCGATGCCCTGGCACCCACCGCCCGGCGCGTGCCTGCGGACGCCGAGGTTGCCCGCTGGTTCGGCTCCAGCTGCCACGACGCCGACCGGCTCGCCCGCATGCTGGCGACCGCGGTTCCCCGGCCGCATCGCCATCTCGCGCGCCACGGTGTGGCGACCGCGACCTGGTCCCGCCGGCGACCGCTGCACCCGCAGCGCTTCCTCGACGCCTGCGAGGATGGCACCTTCGCTGACGTGATCCGGGCCACCGGACACCTGTGGGTCGCCACCCGCCCGAACACGGTGCTGGAGGCCGAGCTGTCGGGCGGGTCCTACGAACTGGCGGCGGTGGACGCCTGGCTCATGGCGGTCCCCGGCTGGGACCGGGTCGAGGACTCCCGCCGCGAGGTCGCCAGTACCCGCTGGCACCCCTACTGGGGTGACCGCGCACAGGACCTCGAGCTGGTGTGCACCGGACGGGACATCGGTGATGCGATCGCGGCGCTCGACGCCTGCCTGCTGAGCGACCACGAGCTCAGCGAGGGCGAGGACGGCTGGACGTCCTGGCACGACCCCTTCACCTCGTGGTTCGGCGACGAAGCCGAACTGCTCACCCCCACCACCGACGAGGAGACCCCATGAAACCCGGCATCCACCCCACCTACGCGCCGGTCGTCTACCGCGACAAGCGCGCCGATTTCGCCATCCTGACGCGCTCGACCAAGACCAGCCCCGAGACGATCCTCTGGGAGGACGGCAACACCTATCCGGTGATCGACGTCGAGGTCTCGTCCGCGAGCCACCCCTTCTACACCGGCAAGGCCAACATCGTCGACACCGCCGGCCGCATCGAGAAGTTCCAGCGCAAGTACAACCGTGGCTGACGCCTCCGGCGACGGCGACACCCGGCTGCCGGTGACGGTGCTCTCCGGGTTCCTCGGGTCCGGCAAGACGACCCTGCTCACCCACCTGCTGCACAACCGTGCGGGCCTGAAGGTCGCGGTCATCGTCAACGACATGTCCGAGTTGAACATCGATGTGGAGCTGGTCCGCGGTGAGGTCTCGTTCGACCGGATCGACGAACAACTGGTCGAGATGTCCAACGGCTGCATCTGCTGCACGCTACGTGAGGACCTGCTGGTCGAGGTCGCCCAGCTCGCCCGCGAGGGCCGGTTCGACTACCTGCTGATCGAGTCCACGGGGATCTCCGAACCGCTGCCCGTCGCGGTCACGTTCGCGTTCGAGGACGTCGAGGGCTTCCGGCTGGGCGAACTCGCCCGGCTGGACACCATGGTGTCGCTGGTCGATGCCTCCACGTTCCTCGACGAGCTGACCGACGAGGACCTGCTGGCCGATCGGCAGATGGCCGCCGCACCGGAGGACGACCGCGCCCTGTCGAACCTGCTCATCGACCAGGTCGAGTTCGCCGACGTGCTGGTGATCAACAAGACCGACCTGGCCGGCGAGGAGCAGACCGCCAGGGTCGAGGCCGCCCTGCGGATGCTCAACCCGACCGCCGAGCTGGTGCGCACCACCTTCGGTCGCGTCGACCCGGCGGCGGTCCTCGGCACCGGACGGTTCGACCTCGATGCCGCCGCACAGCTCCCCGGTTGGGTACGCGAGCTGGACGGCTTCGCCCACGTCCCCGAGACCGAGGAGTACGGCATCTCGAGTTTCGTCTACCGGGCGCGACGTCCGTTCCACCCCGAACGGCTGGCAGAGGCGGTCGATCGCCTCGACGGCATCCTGCGCTCCAAGGGTGCCGTCTGGCTCGCAAGCCGGCCCGACATCGTCGGCACCTGGTCACAGGCCGGCCCGTGGCTGCGCCTGGAGCCCGCCGGCTGGTGGCTGGCCGACACCCCGCGTCACGACTGGGACCTCGACGACCACGAACACGCGGCACTCACCCGCGTCTGGGACGACTCGGTCGGCGACCGGCGTCAGGAACTGGTCTTCATCGGTCAGGACCTCGACCCCGTCGCGGTCCGAACGACCCTCGATCCGGCACTGCTGACCGACGCCGAGTTCGTCGCCGGCGCAGCCCGATGGCGCAGCTACCCCGATCCCCTCCCCGCATGGGCGGTGGCCTCCGACGGCTACGTCCACGATCACGCCGCCACGGTCACCCCCCACTGAGCTCGGCAGCGGGTTGGTGGGTACGCGCGAACGTCCCCCTTCGTGGTAGCCGCTCACGATGGGGCGCAGACGGGAAGTGTCGGCAGCGCGGTGCGTGAAGCACCCGGATGGCTGCGTCACCGCCCAGGGGCGCGCCTCCAAGACCCGGCGGGGCTGCGGGGCCGCCTCGGCACCACCGATCGCGGACGCCACACGA
Organism: Nitriliruptoraceae bacterium; assembly: GCA_003558435.1. GTDB lineage: Bacteria > Actinomycetota > Nitriliruptoria > Nitriliruptorales > Nitriliruptoraceae > PWLR01. The sequence continues at coordinate 17,593 of PWLR01000236.1, forward strand.
CGCGGAGAGTATGCCGTATCGCGGCAGGCTTCACCTGCCGTGATACGGTAGGTACGTAGCGTCCGGAGGACCTCGTGCACTCGCCGTTCCAGTTCCAACTCCCACTGCCGCCCGAGGACGTCCGCGGGCGCGACGAGTTGCTCGCCACACTCACCGAGCAGGTCACCAGCCGCCGGATCACCGCCTTGCTCGGACCACGCCGGTTCGGCAAGACCTCGGTGCTGCGACGGCTTGCCGCCGATCTGACCGAGATCTCCACGGTGTGGCTCGACGTCTACGGTGTCCAGTCCCTGGCGGACATCGCGACACGTCTCGACGAGGCACTCGTCCGCGCACCTGCGGCCTTCCAGACCGAGGCCAACCACGTCGCCGCGAAGGTGCAGATCACCCTCGGGGTCGTCCGCGCCGAGTTCGCGCGACCACGACGGAGCCAGCCTGACCCGACAGCACGGTTCGGGCAGCTGCTCGAGGTGTTCGTCGACGCGGCTGCTCGCCGTCCCGCGCTGCTCGTCATCGACGAGTTCTCCGACATCGGACGCGTACGAGGAGCCGCGGAGAGCTTGCGGACCGCGTTCCAACACCATGCTTCCGACTTCGGTCTGGTCCTCGCGGGCTCGCACGTGTCCGCGATGCGGCAGATGTTCGCCGGCCGCGAGCAGCCGTTCTACGGCCAGGCGGAACTGCTCGGAATCGGCCCGCTCGATGCCGTGACCGTCCAGGCGATCGTCACGGACGGGTTCGCCGCCACCGGCCGCGACCCCGGCAACGTCGCCTCGCGCATCCACCACGTCGCTGGCGGCCACCCACAACGGACCATGCTGCTCGCCGACGCGACCTGGACCCACGCCGCCGGCGGTCCCGCAGACGAGCAGTGGGGTAGCGCGCTCACCGACGTGCGCGCCCGTCTCGACGGTTCGATGAGGACCGTGCACGACACGCTCACCGTGTCCGAGCAGCGCGTGCTCCGTCTGCTCTCCCACGACGAGCCGTTGTTCGGCACCGTCTCCGACCAGCTCGGTCTCACGGCCGGCGCGGCGCAGTCAGCCGTCAAGCAACTGGTCGATCACGGTCACGTCACCGTCGATGCACCCAGGACCGTCACCGACCCGCTGCTCGCAGACTGGTTCCGCCAGACCCTCCCCCTGTGACCTCCCGGTGTCGTCACCCGCTCGACCCATCTGCGCGCTGTCTCCAGCCGACCGGCCGGCGGCTCACGCGGTGTGGGTCCGGTCGCTGATGCGTGGGAACGGTTCGATGGAGAACACGATCTCGACGGGAAGCTCGAAGAACGCGGCGATCCGCAGGGCAAGGTGCAGGCTCGGGCTGTACTCCCCGCGTTCGAGGTAGCCGATGGTCTGGTAGTGCACGCCGAGCGCGTCGGCCAGTTGCCGGCGGGTGACGCCCTGCTCGGCGCGTAGCAGCGCGATGCGGTTGTGGACGGCCTCGCTCATCGCACGTACTGGGTGGCGGCCTGATCGCGGGCCTCGGCGACCGCCGCCCCGGACTGGCGCCGCGCCATGCGCCGGACCAGCAGTGTGGCCAGCGCCGAGCCGACGACGACCCATGCGGCCAGGACCGCGATGCCGGGCCCGAGCCGCCAGACGCCGTAGAGCTCGTTGGTGACGGCGGCCTCGGGTAGGAAGGCGTAGCGCATCAGGTGGGCGAGCCAGTACATCGGGAACACCTGGGCGAGGATCTGCACCCAGTCCCACAGTCGGGTCATGTCCCCGAAGATCCCCGAGATCCAGGCCAGGCCGACGATCGGGAGCATCCCCCAGGTGGTGACCTGCTGGATGCGTGGGACGAGCGCACCGATCGCGAACCCGAGCGGCAGGTTGGCGAGGATCCCCAGCAGCAGCGCGATCACGATCAACCCCCACCGGCCCGGATCGCCCGGCACCGCGCCGTCGAACAGGACCGCCGAGCCCCCGAGCACGATCACCAACAGCGGCAACAGGGACACGACCGTGAGCGTCCCGACACCGACGAGGTAGCCGTGCAGACCATACGGGGCGACGCGGCTGCGTAGCAGCGTGCCGTCCTCGCGTTCCAACGCCAGCGCGTACGCCGGACCGATCACGATCGAGAACATCACGATGCCCGCGAGCAGGCTCGGCAGCGCCACCTGGGGCAACGTCAACGTCGTGCCCGGCAGCGCCTCGTCACGGTTGAACCACAACAGCGCCAGCGCGCCGAACCCCATGGACAGGTAGAAGGTCTGGTCCTGCGGGCTGCGCAGACCGATCACGAACTCGTGCCAGCCGCGGCGGACACCGATCCGCGCGGCATTGATCCGTGCGGCGTTGATCCGTGCCGACATCAGGACACCTCCGAGACCAGGGAGACCGGGGCGTGCACGGCGTCGCCATCCAGGTGGGAACGCACGAGCTCGAGGTAGGTGTCCTCCAGGCTCGCGCGCCGTACCTCGAGGTCGTCGATCCCGGCCGGGTGCTCCGCCAACAGTTGCCGCACGAAGGTGGTGGCATCGGTCGCGGCGTGGACGAAACGTTCACCGTCCCGGGTCCAGCGGACCTCCGCCGTGCCACGGATCCGCCGGGCCAACTCGTCCGCCGACCCATCCGCCACGATCCGCCCACCGGCCAGGATCAGGATCCGATCCGCGAGCTTCTCCGCCTCCCCCAGGTCGTGCGTGGTGAGCAGCACCGTGGTCCCATCCAGATCGGTCAACCGGTGCACGAGTTCGTGGAACTCCCGGCGGGCCTGGGGATCGAACCCGGCCGTCGGCTCGTCGAGGAACAGCAGTTCCGGACGGCCCACGATCCCGACCGCGACATCCAGCCGACGACGTTGCCCACCCGACAGGGTGATGATCCGCTGGTCGGCCGCGCCTTCCAGACCGACCATGTCGATCAGTTCATCGGTCGGGATGGGGCGCACCCGGCCATCCTCCGCGAACGGCACGTAGTAGGAGCCGAGGTGGTCGATCAGATCGCGTGGGGTCCACCGGGCGTGGTCCCGCCACGACTGGAGCACGACCCCGACCCGGGCGCGCCACGCCTCGTCGGCGTGTAGCGGATCGACCCCGAGCACCTCGACCGAGCCCGCCGAGGGGCGCCGGAACCCCTCCAGGATCTCGATCGTGGTCGTCTTGCCGGCGCCGTTCGGACCGAGCAGGACCACCACCTCCGACGCGCGGACGTCCAGATCGACACCATCGAGCACGTCGTGGTCGCCGTAGCGCATCCGCAACCCCCGGACGCGCACGACCGGGGGGCGGTCGAGCGGACGTGGGATCTCCGGGGTCGACATGGCACGGCTCGCTTCCGGCGGCGGTCGGTCAGGATCGAGCGGTAGTACTTCTACTATATACACAGCATCCTGACAACACCTCTGACCGGTGCGCCATACGATCCCCGTCGGCGTCACCTAGCGTCGTGGAGGGCGCTCAAGGGAGGGTCGATGACCACCGAGGTAGCTGCGGCGACGGCCGATCGGTTCGACGATCTGGCGGTCATGCTCGGACCGAAGCGCCCCGACGCGTCCGTGTGCTGGTGCCTGAGCCACCGGTTGGACTCGCGAACCGACCGGGGGTTGGTGGGGCCCGCCCGGGGTGAGTACGTGCGGAAGCTGTGCGGTCGCGACCAGGGGCCGGGCGTGCTGGCCTACGACGATGGTGAGGTGGTCGGCTGGGCCGCCGTGGCACCCCGCTCCGAGCTGCCCTTCGCCCGATCGCGCAAGATCCCCCATGTCGATGACCTCCCGGCGTGGTCGGTGTGGTGCATACGTGTGCGGCCCGGCCACCGCGGCCGGGGGATCTCGCACGACCTCCTCGAAGGCGCCGTGGCCTACGCGCGCTCCCAGGGAGCGGTCGCCGTCGAGGGGTACCCGGTGGACAACCAGGGCGCGAAGGTCGACACCACGATGGCCTACGTCGGTACCCGGGCGCTGTTCGAGCGCGCCGGGTTCACCAAGGCGGCCGACACCACGTCGGTGTCTGGCGGGTTCCCGCGCGTGCTCATGCGGCTGAACAGCCGCTGAGCGGCTCGGGCCGCTCGGCCCCCATCAGCTCGTCGACGCCACGTACCGCTTCAGGAAGCCCTCGAGGGCAGCATCGAAGGCCCCGGGCTGCTCGAGGTTGGCGAAGTGGCCGGCGCCCTCGAGATCGACCAGGTGGGCGTCCTCCCGCGCGTCGATCACCGCAAGGGTGGAACCGAGGACACGGTTGATCCCACGGTCGAGCTCACCGCGGAGCAGCAGCCACGGCAAGTGCCCCCGTCGCAGCACCGAGGTGTAGTCGTAGGTGGCGATGTTCCGGGAGACGAACCCCAGCGCACGACGATCCGCCTCGGCCACCAGACCGGCGATCGTCCTACCGACGGCGGCGTCGGCCACGGATCGTCCCGCCAGCCGGCCCGTCACGCGGCTACCGAGGGTCGCGACGGTCGCGCGGACCGTCCACACCAGCGCGGCGTTCGAGTGCAGCTGCGCGCTGGTCCCGAAGGTGGTCATGGTGGCGAGCCGCTCGGGAGCCGTCGCGGCGAGCTCGAACCCGATCAGCCCGCCGACCGAGTTGCCGACGAGGTGGGCCCGCTCCACCGCGAGGTGGTCGAGCACGGCGAGCACGTCTCCGGCCAGACGTGCCATGGTGAAGTCCTCGACCGTCGGTTCGCTCGGCATGTCGGAGCGGCCGTGACCGCGCAGCGAGGGTGCGATGAGCCGGTAGCGGTCGGCGAGGGTCGCGAACTGCGGCGCGAACTGCCGGCAGTTGGGCCCGTTGCCGTGGATCAGGACCACCGGCGGCGCACCGGGCCGTCCCGCGGTCGCCACCTCGAGGCCGAGGTCGTCGGCCACCCTGATCCGCTGCGTCGGCTCCACCGTCGCACTCCTCGTCTCGTCACGGACGTCACCCCGCCCCCGACAGCTTGCGGGGCGATGACCAGGGGAGACAGGGGTCAACGGCCCGTCCTGCGAGGCCCTCAGCCCGGTGCCCCGTGGGGTGGCGTGCTCACCGACCTGCGGCGACCATGGCCAGCATCCCGCCTCGGCCCTTCGCCTCGTAGAGCGCGTCATCGGCCCGCTCGATCAGCTGCTGCGACGTCTCCTCGCCGTCCCAACGGGCGACACCGGCGGAGCAGGCCACCCCCTCGGGGGTCGCCTCGATCATGCGTGCGACGATCCGTTCCGCCTCGTCGAGCCGGAGGTCGCTCAGCACGAGGGTGAACTCGTCACCGCCCGTCCTGGCCAGCGTGTCGTGGTCGCGGACGAGCGGCCGCCAGGTCGCGGCGGCTTCGATCAGGACCAGGTCACCAGCCACGTGGCCGCGCTCGTCGTTGAAGGCCTTGAATCCGTCGAGGTCGAGGAGCGCCACACACATGGACGCGGAGGTCGCCCTGCGCGAGCGTGTCAGGCCCCAATCGAGCGTCCGGTCGACCATGCGCCGGTTCCCCAGGCCGGTGAGCGAGTCGGTGTCGGCGAGTTCGCGTTGACGGGTGGCCAGGGCGCCCACGACCAGGGCCGCCGCCAGTTGGGTGCCGAGCGTGAGGGTGAGCTGCGGGGCGATGGAGACGACCTCCCCGAGCCAGAGCAACGCCGAGGCGTGCGCGACCGTGGTCAACGACAGTTGGATCGCGACCACACGACGTGGGAAGAACAGCGCGCAGTGGAGCACCACCCAGATGTAGAGCATCGCGTACACGGCCGTCGGGCTGCCGCCGTTCGCGAGGACCTGGCACAGGGCGATCAGCGCCGTGCCGGAGGCGGTGCTCACGTGGATGGCGCCGCGACCCATCCGCTCGCCGAACACGTAGAGCGTGGCGGCACCGAGGGCCGCCACCACGCACGTCCCGGCGAGCCCCTCGGCGTGCATCCCGTCCCACCCCGGGAGCAGCAGCACCGTGGTCGACAGCGCCGAGCCGGCGGCGAAGAAGCCCGCGAGGGCGTGAGCCCGCGCCCGGCGATCGAACCGCGACTCCGCGTACACGCCTCGACTCATCACCCGCCCTCCACGGCACTCCGAGGCAGGCGGTCGTGCCGGCCCACGGCTCCCCGTAGGTGTCGGCAGCAGGACCGGTCGGTTGAGGGGCTGTGCGCAACCGGGAGGCCGGTGCCGGTCAGACGTTGCGGCGGTACTGGCCCCCGACCTCGAACAGCGCCTCGGTGATCTGGCCGAGGCTGCAGTGGCGGACCGCGTCCATGAGCACGTCGAAGACGTTGCCGCCGGAGGTCGCCGCCTGCTGCAGACGGTCGAGCTGGGCCCGGCCCTGATCACGGTGGGTGGCCTGGAAGGCGGTGACGCGTTCGAGCTGCAGGCGCTTCTCGTCCTCGGTGGCCCGGGCGAGCTCCACCTCGGCGTCCGGGTCGCCGTCGGCGCCCTCGCGCAGGAAGGTGTTGACCCCGATGATCGGCAGGGTCCCGTCGTGCTTGCGGTGCTCGTAGAGCATCGACTCGTCCTGGATCTTGCCGCGCTGGTAGCCGGTCTCCATGGCCCCGAGCACCCCGCCACGGCTGGAGATCCGGTCGAACTCGGCCAGCACGGCCTCCTCGACCAGATCGGTGAGCTCGTCGACGATCGCGGCACCCTGCAGCGGGTTCTCGTTCTTGGCCAGGCCCCACTCCTGGTCGATGATCATCTGGATCGCCAGCGCCCGACGCACCGACGACGGGGACGGGGTGGTGACCGCCTCGTCGAAGGCGTTGGTGTGCAGCGAGTTGGTGTTGTCGTAGATCGCGCACAACGCCTGCAGGGTGGTGCGGATGTCGTTGAAGTCCATCTCCTGGGCGTGCAGGGAGCGGCCCGAGGTCTGCACGTGGTACTTGAGCTTCTGGGCGCGTTCGCTCGCGCCGTAGCGCTCCTTCATCGCGATCGCCCAGATGCGGCGGGCCACCCGGCCCATCACGGTGTACTCGGCGTCCATCCCGTTGGAGAAGAAGAACGAGAAGTTCGGCGCGAACGCGTCGATGTCCATCCCGCGGGCGAGGTAGGCCTCGACGTAGGTGAACCCGTTGGACAGCGTGAACGCCAACTGCGAGATGGGGTTCGCCCCGGCCTCGGCGATGTGGTAGCCCGAGATCGACACCGAGTAGAAGTTGCGGACCTGCTGCTCGATGAACCACTCCTGCACGTCGGCCATGCACCGCAGGGCGAACTCGGTCGAGAAGATGCAGGTGTTCTGGCCCTGGTCCTCCTTGAGGATGTCGGCCTGCACGGTGCCGCGCACACTGGTGAGCGCCTTCGAACGCAGCGCGGCCGCCTCGTGCTCGTCCGGCTCACGGTCGTGCTCGGCGGTGAACTGGTCCACCTGCTGGTCGATGGCGGTGTTGAGGAACATCGCCAGGATCGCCGGTGCGGGACCGTTGATGGTCATCGATACCGAGGTGGTCGGCGAGCACAGGTCGAACCCGTCGTACAGCGCCTTCATGTCATCCAGGGTCGCGATCGACACCCCGGAGGTCCCCACCTTGCCGTAGATGTCGGGGCGTTCGTCGGGGTCACGGCCGTAGAGGGTCACCGAGTCGAACGCGGTCGACAGCCGCTTGGCCGGGTTGCCCTCCGCGAGGTAGTGGAACCGCCGGTTGGTCCGGAACGGATCGCCCTCGCCGGCGAACATCCGCGCCGGCGCCTCACCCTCACGTTTGAACGGGAACACCCCGCCGGTGAACGGGAACACCCCGGGCAGGTTCTCCGCCCGCAGGAAGCGCAACAGATCGCCGGCATCGCTGATCCGCGGCAGCGCGACCCGCGGCACCTTCGAACCCGACAGCGTCTCACGGGTCAGCGGGACCCGGAACTCGGTGTCGCGCACGGTGTAGACGAACTCCTCGCCCGAGTAGGCCTCCACCGTCTCGGGCCACGAGGCCAGCAGCTCGGACACCTCGGCGGGCAGCGCCGCGTCGAGTTCGTCGATCCGCGCCTGCAGCGCGTCGATCACCTTCTCGTCCGACTGCCCGGCGAGGTCGTCGCGGGCGGCGGTCAGCTGCTGGCGCAGGCGCGCCCGCTCGCCGTGGGCTTCCGTGTCGTCGTGGTAGTTGCGCACGGCTTCGGTGATCTCGGCCAGGTAACGCTCCCGATCCGAGGGCACCACCTGTGACAGCCCGGTCGAGACCATGGTCGACACCGGCGCGAGCGTGGTCCCCGACGCATCCAGCCCGTGGTCGACCAGCTGGTCGCGCAACGAGGTGTACAGCGCGGTCACCCCGTCGTCGTCGAAGCGTGCCGCGGAGGTGCCGAACACCGGCATGTCC
>PWLR01000277.1 GCA_003558435.1 Nitriliruptoraceae bacterium
CCCCGTCGACACGTCCCGACAGACCACGCGGAGGACCGTCCCTTGGAGCTCACGCTTCCCGCCATCGCCGTCCTCGCCCTGACCACCGGCATCGGCGCGGTCGCGCTCGGCCGGCTCGGGACCGCGGCGGGGCGTCCCGCGGCCTTCGGTTTCGCCGCCGGCGCCGCAGCCGGGTTCGGTGGACCGCTGCTGTTCATGGTGCCGCTCGGCTTCTGCACGTTCGCTCCCGAGGCCTCGACCACCGACCTCGTCCTCGGTTACCTGCTCATGGCCTCCGGCGCCGCGCTGGCCCTGCGGGTCGGCTGGTCGGTCATCGACCCGGTCGCCGCCAAGGCCAGGGCCAAGTCGAGCGACAGCACCACGCACGGGGTCTTCAAGGGCCATCCGTTCCTGCCGTGGGTGCTGCTCTCACCCACGTTGGTGATCCTGGCCATGTTCCTGTACTGGCCGGCCGCCCGCACGATCACGCTGTCGACGCAGCTCACGCGGCTGGGTGCTCCGCAGTCCGTCGACGTGTGCGTGACCAACTTCACCGAACTGGTCGGACCCTCGCGCCCCTGGCTCGCCTTCGTGATCCTGATCGTGACCACCGCCCTGTTCGTGGGCTCCGGCTACCTCGCTCGCCAGGCGGACGCCAACCTCCAGCGATACGGCGGGTACCTCGGGAGTGCCGCGGTCGCCTCCGTGCTCTATCTGCTCTACCTGTTGTGGTCCACCGCCTACCGGCCGGTCTACCTGGTCACCATGATCATCTCCGCCGGGACCGTGCTCGTCGGGCTGGCCATCTCCATCGGGATCGCCTATCTCGCCTACCAACCGATCCGCGGAGCCGGGATCTACCGCACCCTGCTGATCTGGCCCTACGCGATCTCACCACCGATCGCCGGGCTGATCTTCTTCGTGATCTTCGACCCCAGCAACGGCATCATCGAGCACTGGCTCGGCTTCGTCGGGATCGACCTGCCCAACTACCGGCAGAACGCCCAGTTGGCTCAGGGTGTGGTGATCATCGCCAGCGTCTGGAAGACGCTCGGCTACAACCTGTTGTTCTACATCGCCGGCCTGCAGACCGTGCCCGGTGACCAACTCGAGGCCGCCGAACTCGACGGTGCCAGTTCCTGGCAGCGCTTCCGCTACGTCGTGCTGCCGGCGCTGTCGCCCATCACGTTCTTCCTGATCGTGACGAACCTGACCTACGCGTTCTTCGACACCTTCGGGACCATCGACTACCTGACCGCCGGCGGTCCGGCCGGTCAGACCAGCGTCGCGATGTACGAGGTCTACCGCGTCGCGATCCCCGGACGCGACCTCGGCCGCGGCGCCGCACAGTCGATGATCCTGTTCCTGGGGGTGGTGGCATTGACGCTCTGGCAGTTCCGCTCCACCGGCAAAAAAGTCAGCTACGGCAACTAGGAGCCCACCATGGCAACCGACGCTCCGGTCCAGTCCGAGGCTCCGACCGCCCTCACCCCGCAGCTGCCGGCGCGGCCCAGGCGTCCGCTGCTCGGCCACCGCAGGAGCCGGGTCGATCGCTGGCCGATCCACCTCGCGCTGAGCCTGGCCTGCCTGATCATCGGCTTCCCGCTGTTCTACGCGATGGTCGTCGCCACCCAGGGCAACACGGAGTTCTTCGCCAACCAGATCACCCCCGGCAACCGTCTGGGCGCGAACTTCGACATCGTCTGGAACGACCGGAACCTCGGTGGCTACCTCTGGAACTCGACGATCCAGGCCATCATCATCACCGTGGGCAAGACGATCACCGCCCTGCTGGCCGGGCTCGCCTTCGTGCACCTGAACTTCCGCTTCAAGTGGACGATCTTCTGGTTGGTCCTGGTCACCCTCATGATGCCGACCGAGATCTCCATCATCGGTCTGTTCCGGATCGTCTCGGGCCTCGGATGGGGCAACTCGATGGCGGGACTCACGATCCCGTTCCTGGCTTCGGCGACCGGCGCGTTCCTGTTCCGCCAGCACTTCGCGAACCTGCCGAGCGATCTGTCCGAGGCGGCACAACTCGACGGCGCCAACCCGTTGCAGTTCCTGTGGCGCATCCTGCTGCCACTGAGCTGGAACGTCATCGGCGCACTCGCGGTCATCCAGTTCCTGTACTCGTGGAACATGTACCTGTGGCCGCTGCTGATCATCAGCGAACAGTCCGAGCAGGTGATCCAGATCGGACTGGGCACGCTCCGCAACACCGGGGGCGGCCAGTCCTACGGACCGCTGATGCTGGGTGCGGTGCTGGCGTCGATCCCCCCGACGATCGTGTTCATCGCCCTGCAGAAGCAGTTCCTGTCCGGGTTCTCGATCAACGCGGAGAAGTAGTCCCGGAGTTCAGCCGACGCGCTCCACGGTGACCGACATCTGCTGCAGCTGCGCGCCACCACCCGCGGTGGCCCACGCGACCTCGGCGGCGTCACGTCCCGTCGCGATCGGGATCAGGCTCGCCACCGGCGCCAGTCCGGTGGGGTCGAGCATGCGCCAGTCCCGGCCGTCGTAGGCCTCGACCACGGCGTGGAAATCGGGTGGCTGCAAGCCCAGGGCGTAACACGCGGTCACCCTGGCCGGGATCCCGAGTGCCCGCAGGAACGACACGGTCACGTGTGCCAGATCGCGGCAGACGCCCTGGCGGGTGAGCAGCGTCTCGTCCGCCGCGGTCAACGCGTCGCTCACCCCGGAGACGTAGGCGATGTGCTCGCCCACCCAGGTCGCGACCTCGTCGAGCAGGCTGGCGCAACGGGGCGAAGCGCCGAACAACGCGGTCGCGGTCCCGGCCACCAGATCAGACGGGCAGTAACGGCTCGGCCACGTCCACGGCAGCAGCGCCAGCGGCAGGGTCCCGGGGTCGGGCAGCAGGGCGTCGGGATCGACCGACGCGGTGCGGTGATCGGGCCGGGGCACCGTGGCGGTGTAGCTCAGGTGCAGCTCGCCGGGCTGAGCGTGCAGGCGAACGGGCCGGCCGCGTACCCCGATCGGCGGGCCGAACTCGACCTCCGCGCCGGAGACCTCGAGGTGTTCGTCCACCAGCTCGTGGGAGACGTGGATCAGCAGCACGAGGCTGGAGAACTCCGAGATGTTCCAGCGGACTTCCGCACGACAACGCAAGGTGTCGGCGGTCTTGCCCGTCGCGTCGCTCAGATCTTCCCCGTCGCGTCGCTCAGGCGGAACGTTCCTGTGGCTCATCGAGCTCGTGGAGCTTGCCGTGGGGCACCAACGTGGGGTTGGCGCGCTCGCGCACCGTCTCCGCGGTGATCACGCACCGACCGACGTCGTCACGGGAGGGCAGCTCGTACATCGTGTTGAGCAGCACCTCCTCGAGGATGGCGCGCAGACCGCGGGCACCGCTCTGGCGCAGGATGGCCAGGTCGGCGATCTCCTCGAGCGCTTCGGGCTCGAACTCGAGTTCGACCCCGTCGAACTCGAAGAACCGCCCGTACTGCTTGGTCAGGGCGTTCTTCGGCGAGGTCAGGATGTCGACCAGCGCCTCCCGGTCGAGCGGTTCCACGGAGCTCACGATCGGCAGACGACCGATGAACTCCGGGATCAGCCCGTACCGCACGAGATCTTCCGGCAGCACCGCCCGCAGCAGCCCGGCGATGTCCTTGTCCCGGGCCGAGGCGACCTCGGAACCGAAGCCGACACCGTGACGGCCCTGGCGCTGCTCGACGAGTTGCTCCAGCCCGGCGAACGCACCACCGCAGACGAACAGGATGTTCGCGGTGTCGATCTGGATGAACTCCTGATGGGGATGCTTGCGCCCGCCCTGCGGTGGCACGGAGGCCACCGTGCCCTCGAGGATCTTCAGCAGCGCCTGCTGCACGCCCTCGCCCGAGACGTCACGGGTGATCGAGGGGTTGTCGGACTTGCGCGCGATCTTGTCGACCTCGTCGATGTAGATGATGCCGGTCTCGGCCTTCTTGGTGTCGAAGTCGGCGGCCTGGATGAGCTTCAGCAGGATGTTCTCCACATCCTCACCGACGTAGCCGGCTTCGGTCAACGCCGTGGCATCCGCGATCGCGAACGGCACGTTGAGCAGCTTGGCCAGCGTCTGGGCCAGCAGCGTCTTGCCGGATCCGGTCGGGCCGAGCAGCAGGATGTTCGACTTCTGCAGCTCCACCTCGTCGGCGTTCGCGGACGAGGTCCCGGCGCTGGCACCGACCTGGATGCGCTTGTAGTGGTTGTACACCGCGACGGCCAGCGACTTCTTGGCCGCATCCTGACCGACCACGTAGTCGTTGAGGAAGCTGTAGATCTCCTTGGGCTTGGGCAACTCGTCGAGCTGCAGGTCGACCGGTTCGGAGAGTTCCTCCTCGATGATCTCGTTGCACAGATCGATGCACTCGTCACAGATGTAGACACCCGGACCCGCGATGAGCTTCTTGACCTGCTTCTGTGATTTGCCACAGAACGAGCACTTCAGCAGGGCATCTCCCTCGCCGAACTTCGCCATCCCTGCCTCGAGTCATAGCCTTGTGGCGTCGCATCCAGGACCGGTCACGTGCTGGCGACGAGGCCGCTTGAGGTCTCCGCTCCCCACCGCACTCGGGGATGGTACTGAGCAGGTGCGCGCCTCGCCGTCAGGACGCGACGCCTGTGGGCGGGCATCCGCCGCGGCTCGGGATACGCGGTGTCCCGGGTCCACGCGGGCCGGAGTCCGATGGCCGTGAACCGGCATCCATGATCGCTGGACGGGTTCGTGCGACCGGCGGACATCATGTGGTGGTCCTACCTGCAACTACCGGAGCCGTAGATACCGCATCTGCCCAGGAAACGCCTCCTAACGCCGAATTGGGCACGAGGACCCACTGAGCGCTCAACGTTCGACCGATTGAGCATCCTGTGCCGAGCGGCGACTTTGGTGCACGCCGGCGCAGCGCACACACACGGATGGGCGCTCGAGAGCCGCGTCGGCACACACGGTGGCGGTCCACGCCCCGCAAGCATGGGAGACCAGATGAGGTTGAGAAACCGGTTCATCCGCACGACCGCACTCGCCAGCGCCGCCGCCCTCGTGCTCACCGCATGCGGGGACAACGGGGCTGACGAGGAGGGGCCCGACGCCACGGTCGAGGACACAGAGACCGACGACCCCGCCGAGGACGAGGAAGCCGCCCAGCCCGGGTTCGACACCTGCGAGGACGATCCGAACAACTGCAACGCAGGCCCGGTCGAGCAGGGCGGCGAGATCGCCTTCATCGTCGACCAGTCACCCGACTCGTGGTTCAGCTACTCGCTCGAGGGCGGCTCGGTCTACACCCTCCAGGCGCTCCACGGCATCTACCCGTGGACCGGCCAGTACGAGCCGGACCAGGAGACCTACGCCTACAACATGGACTTCCTCGCCGCCGAGCCCGAGCTGCTCAGCGAAGGTGACGGCGACGAGCCGTTCACCTACCAGTTCGAGATCCGTGACGAGGCCGAGTGGGACGACGGCACCCCGATCACCGCGCGCGATTTCGAGGTGAGCTGGAAGATGGCCACCAGCGAGGAGCAGGGGCACTGCGTCGGTTGCAGCCCGCGAGCGACGCAGGGTTACGACGAGATCGAGTCCATCGAGGGCGACGACGACGGCAAGACCGTCACCGTCACGCTCCAGGAAGGCGAGTCCGACCCCGAGTGGTTCGCGCTGTTCAGCGCCCACAGCATCGGTGGCGGGGTCATGCCGGCGCACATCGCCGAGGAGCAGGGCTTCGACATCGACGACCCCGAACAGCTCGGTGAGTACTTCCAGTACCTCAACGAGACCATGCCGGAGTTCTCCGGTGGGCCGCTGATGATCGCCGAGGGCGACCTCGACAACCAGATCATCAAGGAGCCGAACCCGAACTGGTACGGCGAGGAGGTCCCGCTCGACACCATCATCCTGCGCTACATCACCGACGAGGACGCCTTCGTCCCGGCCCTGTCCAACAACGAGGTGCAGGGAGGCTCGCCGGCCGCGTTCAACTCCGACGTCCTGCAGGGGCTCGAACAGCTCCCGAACGTCGACGTGAACATCCAGCCCGGCCCGTCGTGGTCCCACCTCGACGTCAACACCGAGAACGAGCAGCTCGCCGACGTGGAACTGCGGCGCGCGATCTTCACGGCCATCGACGTCGACGACATCGGTCAGCGCACCTACGGTGAGTCCTTCCCCGACTGGACCCGGCGCCTCAACCACATCTTCGGTGAGGACTCCGAGTTCTTCGAGGACTTCATCACCCCGTCCGACCAGGGCAGCGGCGACGTCGATCAGGCCATGCAGATCCTCGAGGACGCCGGCTACGAGATGGACGGCGACACCCTCACCCTCGACGGTGAGCAGGTCGGCCCGTTCCGCCTCCGCGGTGGCGACACCGAGGCGGTCAACATCGCCACGCAGCTGATCCAGTCCTACCTCGGTGACATCGGCGTCGAGGTCAACCTCGAGGTGACCGACGACCTCGGCGAGACCCTGTCCACCCAGGACTTCGACCTGATGGTCTTCGGTTGGAGCGGGAGCCCGTTCTTCGTCAGTAGCCCGGCACAGTTCTGGCAGAGCGAGAGCGGCAGCAACTTCGGTGGCTACGCCAACGACGAGGTCGACGAACTCGTCGGCCAGATCCCGCAGCAGGCCTCGCTCGACGAAGCGGCGGATCTCGCCAACGAGGCGACGGAACTCGTGGTGGACGACGCCTACGTGTTGCCGCTGCTGGAGACCCCCGTCTACCTGTTCGTGACGGAGAGCTACGCCAACGTGCGTGACAACGCCGCCACGAGCCTTCGCGGTCACTACAACATCCAGGAGTGGGGGCTCGCCGCGCAGGAGTAACCACCTCCCCGCACGAACTCCGGGGGACGGGATCCGGCCAACCGGTCCCGTCCCCCGGAGCCCACTGCACCGCCCACCGTTCACCGATCGACACGACGCTGAGAGGTCCGGGAGCGCATGCTCGTCTACATCGTCCGGCGGATACTGATCGCCATCCCGGTGCTGTTCGCCGCGTCGCTGTTCGTCTTCCTCATGGCCGACACGACCGGTGACCCGCTGCTGGAGCTGCAACTCGCACAGCCTCCGGTTTCGGAGGAGGTGATCGCTGCCGAAGCGGAGCGTCTCTACCTCGATCGGTCGGTCCCGGAGCGCTACTGGCTCTGGGTCACCGGTATCGGAGGCAACGGGGACATCGGCCTGCTGCAGGGCGAATGGGGGCCGTCGGTCCGCAGCGCCAGCTACGACATCGGCGCAGAGATCGGGTCGCGACTGTGGGTGACCCTCAGACTCGTCACCGCCTCGCTGTTCCTGTCCATCGGGTTCGGCATCCTGACGGGGGTGATCAGCGCCCTGCGCCAGTACTCGAAGCTCGACTACGGGCTGACGTTCATCGGCTTCACCCTGTTGGCGATGCCCTCGTTCTGGGTCGCGGCGCTGCTGCGCGAGGCCGGGGTGTGGATCAACCAGCAACGCGACGGACCCAACATCTTCTGGACCATCAGTGCGTCGTCACCGGATACGCGGAACTTCTCCAACTGGGAGTTGTTCACCGACGCCGCCGGTCACCTGATCCTGCCCACCCTGGCCTTGTTCCTCGCCGGCTACGCCGCGCTCTCCCGCTACCAGCGGGCCTCGATGCTCGAGGTGATGAACAGCGACTACGTGCGACTCGCCAAGGCGAAGGGGCTGCGCCACGGCACCGTCGTCCGACGCCACGCCCTGCGGACCGCCCTGATCCCGGTCACCACCCTGTCGCTGCTGCTGATCGCCGGCACGATCGATGGCGCCGTGCTCGTGGAGACCGTCTTCCAATGGCAGGGACTCGGGACGTTCCTGGTCGAATCGATCCAACGACGCGACTCGTACGCCGTGATGGGCTTCCTGATGCTGAGCGGCATCCTGGTGATCATCGCCAACCTGATCGCCGACATCCTCTACGGCGTCCTCGACCCCAGGATCCGCTATGAGTGAGATCGACGCGACCCGTCCGGCCGAACCGCCCGGCGCTTCCGGCCAGCCCGATGCGGAAGCCATCACCACCGAGGAACGCGGCCAGTTCAAGACCGTGGTCGTGCGGTTCCTGCGTCACCGCCTGGCCATGATCAGCCTGTTCGTGTTCCTGCTGATCCTCGCGTTCGCGTTCCTGGGACCCCTGGTGTGGCCCTACGACCACACCATCCAGCGGGACGTGCCCGCGAGCATCTCGCCCACCTGGGAGCACCCGTTCGGGACCACCAGCGCCGGCAACGACGTGTTCGCCCAGGTCATGCGTGGCACCCAGCAATCACTCAAGGTCGCCTTCACCGTGGCCGCGATCGCCACGACCATCGGGGCCATCTACGGGGCCGTGGCCGGCTACTTCGGCGGCCGCGTCGACGACATCCTGATGCGTATCGTCGACGTGATCCTGGTGATCCCGCTGCTCGTGCTGGTCGCCGCCATCGCCGGTGCGACCCGCGGCGGGACCAGCTGGTACACGATCGCGCTCATCATCGGTTTCTTCGGCTGGACGTCGTTGTCACGTCTGGTGCGCAGCGTCGTACTGTCGCTACGGGAACAGGAGTTCGTGGAGGCGGCGCGGGCCATGGGGGCCTCCGACATCCGGATCATCTTCGCGCACCTGCTACCCAACACGGCCGGCGTGATCATCGTCGCGGCGACGTTGCTGATCGCGACGACCATCCTCGCCGAGGCCGGCCTGTCGTTCCTCGGGCTCGGCATCCAGGCCCCCGACACCTCGCTCGGCCTGCTGATCGAGAACGCGCGCTCCGCCCCGTTCACCCGCCCATGGCTCTTCTACCCCCCGGGGTTCTTCATCATCGCGATCGCACTGACGGTCAACTTCATCGGCGACGGGCTGCGCGACGCACTCGATCCGCGCCAGACGCTGGTGCGGCGATGAGCAGCGTGCCTCCCGACGCCGGTCGGCCGCCGCAACGCGACCCGGACGTGGTACTCGAGGTCGACGAGTTGTCCGTGGCGTTCCCGACCGAGGATGGGTTGGTCCACGCCGTGCGCGGCGTGTCCTACCAGCTCCGCCGCGGCGAGGTGCTCGGCATCGTCGGCGAATCCGGTTCGGGCAAGTCCGTCACCTCGCTGGCGGTCATGGGGCTGCTGCCCTCGAGCGCCCGGGTGACGGGTTCGGCTCGCATCGTGGGCGAGGAGATGGTCGGGTTGAAGGACGTGGCCATCAGCCGCATCCGCGGTGAGCGCGTGGCGATGATCTTCCAGGACCCGCTCACCTCACTGACCCCGGTCCACACCATCGGGCGCCAGATCGGCGAGGCCATCCGGGCCCACCGGAAGGTCTCCAAGAGCGTGGCGCGTGACCGGTCGATCGAGCTGCTCGAGACCGTCGGCATCCCCAACCCGCAGCAACGGGTCGACAACTACCCGCACGAACTCTCCGGCGGGATGCGCCAACGGGTGGTCGTCGCCATCGCGATGGCCAACGAGCCCGACGTCATCATCGCCGACGAGCCGACCACCGCACTGGACGTCACCGTGCAGGCGCAGGTGTTGGACGCACTGCGCTCAGCACGCGAGGCGACCGGCGCGGCGATGATCCTCATCACCCATGACCTCGGGGTCGTCGCGGGCCAGGTCGATCGCGTGGGCGTGATGTACGCCGGCAGGTTGGTCGAGTTGGGAGCGGTCGACGACGTCTTCTATCGACCTCGCATGCCCTACACGCTCGGTCTGTTGGGGAGCCTGCCCCGCGTCGACGAGGACCGCGGGCACCGGTTGACCCCCATCGTCGGGACACCGCCGTCGATGGTCAACCTGCCCACCGGATGCCCGTTCGCGCCGCGGTGCCCGATGATGGAGTCGCGGTGCCTCGAGGAAGAGCCGGCCTTGTTCGCGGCCTCGGGCATCGAGCACCACGCCGCCTGCCACTTCCACGACCGGTTGACCGACGACACCGCCCCGACCGACCTGTTCGACACCGCCGCCGCCGACAGCGAACTGACCGGCGAGTACGAGGAGCAACCGTGACCGCCCCCGATGCTCCGCCACCCCCCGACGCCCCCGGCACCGAGCCCATCCTGTCGGCGAGCCATCTCGTGAAACACTTCCCGGTGCGCTCCAAGGGACTGCTGCGTCGCCAGACCGGTGAGGTCCATGCCGTCTGCGACGTCTCCCTCGAGGTCCACCCGGGTGAGACGCTCGGGATCGTCGGGGAGTCCGGCTGCGGCAAGTCGACCACCGCCCGACTGCTGCTCAACCTGATACCCGTCACGTCCGGCGAGGTCCACTTCGAGGGCCGAGAGCTGACCGCCCTGTCCCGCAAGGAGATGCGACCGATCCGACGGGACCTGCAGATCGTCTTCCAGGATCCCTTCGCATCGCTCGACTCGCGTATGACGGTGTTCAACCTGATCTCGGAGCCGCTGCGCATCCAGGGCGGGTTCAAGGACGGCGGCCGCACCCGGGTCCGTGAACTGCTCGACCTGGTCGGGTTGAAGGCCGAGCACGGCAACCGCTACCCGCACGAGTTCTCCGGAGGTCAGCGCCAGCGCATCGGCATCGCCCGGGCCCTGGCACTCGATCCCAAGGTCCTCGTGCTCGACGAACCCGTCTCCGCGTTGGACGTCTCCATCCAGGCGGGGGTCATCAACCTGCTGGAGGACCTGCAGTCCGAGCTCGACCTCTCCTACGTCCTCGTATCGCACGACCTCTCGGTGGTGCGCCACCTCGTGGACCGGGTCGCCGTGATGTACCTCGGGCGCATCGTGGAGACCGGCACCGCCGAGCAGCTCTTCGGGTCGCCGGCCCACCCCTACACGCAGGCCCTGATCACCGCGATCCCCCTCCCCGATCCACAGAAGGAGCGGGCCCGCGAACGCATCACGCTGAAGGGCGACGTCCCCAACCCGATCGATCCGCCGTCGGGGTGCCGGTTCCGGACCCGCTGCCCGACGTTCGAGGAGAAGCTGACCGACGGCGAGCGCCAGGCCTGCATCGACGACGACCCGGAACTCATCGATCGCGGTCAGGGCCACCCGGCCGCCTGTCATTACGCCGACGCGCGCCAGCTCGTGTGACGGTGCGGCCCGGGCTGGCAGGCTCCCGCGTCAGCTAACGGACGATGCGCTCCTGGGACTTCCGGCTCGCGATGATCTCGTCGATGATGCCGTACTCCTTGGCCGCCTTCGCATCGAGGATGAAGTCGCGGTCGGTGTCGGCGTCGATCTGCTCCGCGGTCTTGCCGGTCTTCTCGGCCAGGATCTCGTTGAGGGTGTCCCGCATGCGCAGGATCTCCCTGGCCTGGATCTCGATGTCGACCGATTGGCCCTCGGCGCCACCGGACGGCTGGTGCAGCAGCACCCGCGAGTTCGGCAGGGCGAAGCGCTTGCCGGGCGTGCCCGCGGCGAGCAGCACGGCGGCAGCGGACGCGGCCTGCCCCATGCAGATCGTCGAGACGTCGTTCTTGATGTAGGCCATCGTGTCGTAGATCGCGAACAGCGCGGTGATCGAGCCACCGGGCGAGTTGATGTAGAGCGCGATGTCCTTGTCCGGATCCTCGGATTCCAGGTGCAGCAGCTGGGCCATCACGACGTTGGCGATCTCGTCGTTGACCGGCGTGCCGAGGAAGATGATCCGCTGCTGGAGCAGGCGCGAGTAGATGTCGAACGCGCGCTCGCCGCGGTTGGTCTGCTCGATGACCGTCGGGACGAGGTAGTTCGTCGGGGACGGGATCGAGATGCCGGTGCTGTCCACGGGTGCTCCGTTGGCATTCATCGGGGGCGGGGGCTTCGAGGCTGGGCCTTGCAGGCTCGCGAGCGTACCGGCGGCAGCCCGGCGTCCCGCCGGGTTGCGTCCGGGACGCGCAGGTCGGGGCGCGTCCGCGCGCTTCTCCCGGTCGGGGGCCGGTTCGGGGACACCACCGCGTCCGGCCGGGGCCGGACACTGGCCGACGGTCGGGGCCGGACGAGCGGGGACGGTGTCGATCCACCTCCCCGGAACCCGTACGCTGGAGCGTTCACGCGCACACCCAGGAGATCCTCTTGCGCCTACGCACCACCACGACCACCGTTGCCGCCCTGGCCCTGCTGCTGGCGGCGTGCGGGGCCGACGACGACGCGGATTCGCCCGGCGACCAGCCCGACGACGAGCAGCAGGAACCCGGGACCGACGAGCTGGACGACGACGCACTCGGCGACGACCAGGCCGCGCCCGACGATCCGTTCGCCGACCTACCCGATCTGCAGGCCCAGGTCGAGGACGGCACCTTCCGTGGCGAGGGCATCGTGCTCCCGATACCGGAGGGCTGGCAGTTCGAGCCCACCGCCCAGATGCAGGGCCAGGTGCTGGCCACCGAGGGCGACGAGGGCCTGCAACAGATCTTCGGCCAGGCCGTCGACGTGGAGGACCTGCCCGAGCCGGTGACCTACGACGAGCTCCTCGACAGCAACCGGGAGCAGTTCCCTGGTGAAGAGCCCGCCGTCGACGAGCCGATCGACCTCGAGGGCGCCGACCAGGCGCACCAGCTCCGCTACGACGGTCTGCCGCCCACCCAGGAAGGCCTGCCCGAGGTCTCGATCGTGCTGATCGTCGCCGACGACGGCGACGGACGCCTCGGTTCGTTCAACTACGCCGCATCGACCGACGAGTTCGAGGACGCGATCGCCGAGGAGTTCGTGAACGTCACGGGCTTCGACCCCGACAGCGACCCGACACCACCGCAGATGCCCGACCTCGGGGAACCCGAGCCCGAGCCGGAGGGCTGACCGACCACGCCCAGCCATCTCATGGACGACGGCCGCTGCGGGAACGTTCCGCAGCGGCCGTCGTTGTTGGTCAGTCCTTACCCGGCACGATGAGCTCGGACGGGTCGCCGTCGGGGCCGTCGTCCTGACCCGGCACGATCAACGTCGAGGGGTCGGCGCCGGCAGCCTCCATGGCTTCCTTCACGGCGGCCATCTGCTCGTCCTCGTCGGGCGCGTCGGGGTCCTCGGCGAGTCCGAGCTCGATGAGCTGTTCCTCGGAGGGCGCGCCGTCGATCTCCGCAGCGTCCACGATCTCATCGATGGTCTTGCGACGCATGATGTCACCGACCAACGCCGGGAGGGTGCCCTGCTGCTGGATGATCTGGGCGACCTCCTCGGGGGGCATGCTGTTGGTCTGGGCGTGCCGCATGATCTCCTGGTCGATGTCCGAGGGGTCGAGCTGCGGCTGCAGCTTCGCGGACAGCGCGTCGAGTACGAGCTGGGCCTTGACGGTCTGCTCGGCCTGTTTGGCGTTGTTCTCCTCGAACTCCTCGCGTGAGGTGCCCTGTGCCTCCAGGACCTGCTCGACGCTCAGGCCGTACTGCTCGGCCTGGTGCGCGAGGTTGTGTTCGCGCTGCTCCTTGTCCTCCTCCAACATGGCGGGGGGCAACGGCACGTCGACCCGGGCGAGGTAGGCCTCGAGGATGCGGCCGCGGAGCTCGTGCTGCGCCTCCTGGATGCGGCGCTTGAGCAGCGAGTTGCGGATGTCGGCGCGTAGCTCCTGGATGCTGTCGAAGCCGGAGGCGGTGGTGGCGAAATCGTCGTCGAGGTCGGGCAGCGTCTTCTCGCGCACGTCCTTGACGGTGACCGTGAAGGTCGCCTCCTTGCCACCGTGCTCCGGGTAGTCCGGGGGCAGGGTGTCGTCGTAGGCGAAGGTGTCACCGGCCTGCTTGCCGACCGCTTCCTCGTCGAGCTTGGGGGTGACGCCCCCGGAACCGATCTCGTAGAGCGCGTCCTCCACCGTGGCGTCGGTGAGCTCCTCGCCCTCGACCTCGACGGTCAGGTCGATGGTGATCAGGTCGCCGGTGCCGGCGGCGCGCTCGACCTCGTCGACCTCGGCGAAACGCTCGCGCAGGGTCTCGAGCTGCTCGTCCACCTCGTCGTCGTCGACGTCCCATTCGGGGAAGTCGACCTCGATCCCGGTGTGGTCCGGCGCCTCGAACTGCGGACGGATCTCCACCTGTGCGGTGAACGTGCAGCCGTCCTGCTCGTCGAAGTTCTCGACGTCGACCTCGGGCTGGGCGACGGGGTCGAGTTCCTCGGAACGCAGCGCCTCGACGTAGTAATCGGAGATGGCCGCCTCCATGGCGGTCTGGGCGATGACCCCCTGACCGAACCGCTGCTCGATGAGGCGACGGGGGGCCTTGCCCGGACGGAAGCCGGGCAAGGACACCTCCTTGGCGAGCTCACGGGCGGCCTTGTCGAAGGCCTGCTTCACACGTTTTGGCTCGACCTCGACGGTCAGCTTGACGGTCACGGGGTCGACGGTCTCGACGGAGGTCTTCACGGGCGTAGGGATCCTGATCGCAGGGACAACTGACGGCACACGGTAGGCCAGCGGCGGCCCATGCACGACACGAGGGTGCCGCACGGCGCGCGGGACCTGCGCGGTGCCGGCCGGTGATGGTTCCAGGTCTCCCCCGTGGTGTCCATCCGACGAACGCGCAACGGCTGGCACCTCCGGCGCCGGTGGGTCCGAGCCGTCACGGCCGAACGCGATGAGGTGGACGTCACCGGAGCCTGGCGGAGCACCTCCGAGCACGGCGGTAGGCTCCGCCGACCGGGATGTGGCGCAGCTTGGTAGCGCACCTGCTTTGGGAGCAGGGGGTCGCCGGTTCGAATCCGGCCATCCCGACTCACCGGTCCGACTCACCGGTCCGACTCACCGGTCCGACTCACCGGTCAGTGATCAGGCACCAACGAGGGCGGCGCCACCGGCGCCGCCCTCGGGTGTTGCTCAGCGTTGCTCAGCGGGCCCGGCTGGCCTCCTGGCGGGTGACGTGGCGGTCCACCTGGCGCCACACGTCGTCGCGCACCTCGACGACGGCCTTGTCGATGTCCTCTTCCTTGGAGGTCCCGACGAACCGGGGGGCGCCGGAGATCCAGCACTCGAGCACGGTCTTCTGCGACGGGGTGTCGCGTTCCTTCAGCGACAGCTCGAGTTCGACCTGGTCGGCGTCCCACCGCTTCAGCCGGCGCTCGAGCCGACCGAACAACAGATCGCGGAACTTGTCGTACTCCTCCGGACGGAAGTCTCCGACGACACGTGTGCGGTCCTTGAACTTTCTCAACCTGACGGCTCCTGATAGCGTGGTACCGGACGCTACCGCGCACGGCGGCCCTCCGGCGACAAACGCTACGCTGCGCGCCTCGCGGGTGTAGCTCAATGGCTAGAGCTCCAGCCTTCCAAGCTGGCTATGCGGGTTCGATTCCCGTCACCCGCTCCACCGACCCCTCCCCGCCGGGCCCGTCCGGCCCATCGGACGTCGGACGTTCGCTAAGGGACCTGCATGACGTGTTCCACGGTCCGCAGCAATCGGTTGTGGCTGAACGGTTTGACCAACACGGGGGTGCCGTCCAGCGTCGGCGGAGCGTCGACGGTCGCCAGCGCGACGGTCCGCAGCCCGGGCTGTCGCTCGCCCAGCTCCGCGAGGAGCCGCACCCCGGTCATGCCGGGGAGCGCCAGCTCCGTGATCAACAGGTCGGGGGTCGTCTCCTCGAGTGCCTCGAGCGCATCCTCGGCGGAACCGACCGCGCGCACCCGGTAGCCGGCGCCCTGCAACATGCGGGCGATCACCCGGCGCGTGCGCTCCCCCGGGTCGACCAGTAGCACCCGGGCGCCTCCGAGGGGCACGTCCATCCCGACCGGGGGCTGGTCGACCTCACGATCGGCGACGGGCAGGGTGATGCTGACCCGGGTCCCGTCACCGGGCACGGAATCGACGTACACCGACCCGTCGCACTCGTCGGCGAACGCCGCGACCGTGGCGAGTCCGAGCCCGCTGCCGCCCTCGCCCTTGGTGGTGAACAGTGGCTCGAACGCCCGCGCCTGCACGCTCTGGGTCATGCCGCACCCGTCGTCCATCACCTCCACGACCACGGGGGGTGGCCCAGTGGTCGTGCCCGAGGGCCGCACCTCGGCGGACGAGACGACGGTGGCGAGGCGACCCACGATACGGATCGTTCCACCGTCGACCATGGCATCACGAGCGTTGATGACCAGGTTGACCAGGGCCCGTTCGAGCTTGATCGGGTCGGCGGCGACCGCCGGGAGGCCCTCCTCGAGGTCCAGCACCAGCGACACCCCGCTCCCGAGCGACCGGCCGATCAGTCCTTCGACCGTCTCGACGGCATCCGCGATCGAGGCCACACCGGAGTCGTTGTCGTTGCGTTGCGCGAACTCCAGGAGCTTGCTGGTCAACCTCCCCGCTCGGTCGACGGCCAACCGGAGCTCACCGAGGTCCTGGCGCACCGCCTCGATCGGTTCCGTGCCGACCCCACGTACCGCGTCCTCGAGTGATTCCTCGGCCAACGACAGGTTCGAGACCATCACCACCAGCAGGTTGTTGAGATCGTGGGCCAACCCCCCGGCGATCTGCCCGACCGCGTCCAGGCGCTGGGCACGGGCCAGTTGCTCGGAGAGCCGGGTGCGCTCGTCCTCGCCACGAAGACGGTCCGACAGGTCGTGGATCACCAGCTGGACGTGGCGCCGCGCACCCCGCAGGTTGCCGGCACTGATCGAACAGGAGACCGCATCGCCCTCCAGGCGCCGCAGCTGCAGGTCGAACTGCGCGGTGCGGCTGCGGGCGAACAGCACCCGCGCAAGGTCGGAGGTCACCCGCGTCCGGTCACGGCGGTCAACCAGCTCCAGGAACGTGCGCCCCGCCAGTGCATCGGCCGACCCGTACCCGAGCATCGCCGCCAGGGCGGGGTTGGCCATCACGATCACGCCCTCGACGTCCAACACGGTGACCGGATTCGGGCTCAGCTCGATGAACCGGCGGTACTCGCTGGCCTCGGCCCGCAACTCGAGGAGGTGACCGAGGTGTACCGCGACACGCTGCAGGATCCCCACGGTGCGCGCGTGAAGCGGCCGCACGTCAGGCCAGACGATCTCCAGAGCGCCGATCGGTTGGCCGGCGGGACCGCGAACCGTGACCGCGGCACAGCTCACCGGCAGCGCGACTCGCGCCACAGCCGGGTGGGACGCGAGCGCATGTTCCGCGTCGATCGTCACCGACGCGAACCCTCCCGGTACGCCGACACCGAGCTGAGCGATCGAAGCATCGCGCGCCATCTCGTAGCGTTCACCGGTCGTCGCTTTGGTCCAGACGCGTTCGAAAGCGACCAAGGTCACGGCCACGGCATGGGCTCCGACCAGCTCCATGACGAGCGCCAACGCGTCGTCGAGCGCCGGCTCGGCGACGGCGTCGCCCACCTCGCCCACGTCGCCCACGTCGCCCACGTCGAGCCGGAGCAGCGCCTCCAGGCGCTGCTGCTCGATCGGGGTCCGCGGTCCGTCTCCCGTCACTTAGGCGACGTCCCCGATCCAGCGACACCCGACACCGGCCTCCGTGGCGATGTAGCGCGGTGCCGAGGCATCGTCGTCGATCTTGCTGCGCAGCGAACGAAGGTGGACACGCAGCGAGTCCCGGGATTCGTCCCCGTGCTGCTCGCTCCAGACCTGCGCGATGATCTGCCGATAGGTGAGCAACTTGCCCGGGTGCGCCACCAACGTCTCCAACAACCGCCACTGGGTCGGGGTCAGGCGCACCGGCTCGCCCTCGACCGTGACCCCGCGTGCGGCGAGGTCGATGACGAGCGGACCGGACACGATCCTCGCTCCTGGCCTCGCTCCTGGCGAGACACCGACGCCGCTGCCCTGAACGCTGTCGGCGCCCTTACCGGCGTGCCGTCGCAGGGCCGCGCCGACCCGGGCCCGCAGCTCCTCCATGGAGAACGGCTTGTCCACGAAGTCGTCGGCGCCTGCATCGAGTGCCGCGACCCGCGCCTTCTCGGTCCCCTCACCGGAGAGCAACAGGATCGGCACGTCGGTCCAGGTGCGCAGCCGGTGCACCACTTCGATGCCGTCCAGGTCCGGCAGCCGCAGGTCGAGCAGGATGACGTCGGGCCGCGCGGCGGCAGCGGCGGCGAGGCCGTCGTGTGCGTTGCGCGAGACGATCACCTCGTGACCGACACGCGTGAGTCCGCGTGCGAGCGCCGTGAGGATCTGCGGTTCGTCGTCCACCGCGAGCACCTTGGCCACCCCAGGCTCCTGCCGCCTCCCGCCCGACGCGGTTCCGCGACGGGTCGTGCCCCGATCCTGTGGTCGTCGACCCCGTGACGACGGCTCGGGATGATAGGCGTCCGCGCTTCCCTGGGCGTCGAGGAACGGTCGCCGATGCTCCATGCTCAACCCCCCAGGCGCCGGATGCCATCGGGACATCGTCGGATCCGCTGATCCTTCCCGACCTCGCCGACACGAGTGCGACCCAGGCGTCCGCCACCGCGTCCATACCCGGCG
Organism: Nitriliruptoraceae bacterium; assembly: GCA_003558435.1. Lineage (GTDB taxonomy): Bacteria > Actinomycetota > Nitriliruptoria > Nitriliruptorales > Nitriliruptoraceae > PWLR01. The sequence continues at coordinate 18,248 of PWLR01000277.1, forward strand.
TACCGAACGGCCGGAAGGAGCTGTCGCTCGTATCGAGCAGGCGCACACGGACACCCGAGCGCGGCCTCGAACCACGGTTCCGACGCGATGACGGTGTCCGCGGCCGCCGGGGCCGGCGTGGACGCAGGTGTGACGACGACCATCGACAAGGCGGGCCTCCTCCGTCCGTCACGTCGACAACTCAACGCGCGACTACAACAATCGACCGGATGCGCACGGTCACCGCACGGGTCCCGGCCGATACGACGGATGCCGCGATCGGTGCACAGCCCCCGCCCGGACGTCCTTCAGCGACGTCCCTGCCGGCCGACGCATCGGACATGGACGATGACCGCGTTGCTCTCGATGAACTGGCCGACCGGCTCCATGACGAGCGGCGCATCGTCGCGTTCCTGCTGTACAAGCTGGCGGTCTCCCGGCTGCTGCTGGCCGCCGACGAGCGCGGCTTCGCGCCCGCGGCACTCCGCGAGGTCGACCGGGCGATGGAGCTGTTGCACGAGGGAGTCCTGCGTCGTGACGAGGCCGGCCGGAAGCTGGTCGGACTGTGGCGGGTCTCGCCGGAGGAGTGGCTGAAGACCACCGATGGCCAGTCGGGACCCAACAGCTCGGACGAGGCCGTCGAACGACGTCAGGCCACCCTCCACGCCCTGTCACAGGCCGTGCCGCCGTCGCTGGTGAGCTTCCTGCGATGACCGATGGACCCTCGGTCCCGCGCGTCACCGATGGCATGCCCGATCACACCCCGGTGCGTCGATCGTGAGGTGACCGGGAGCCGTTCGACACGGCGAGTTCGGTACGGCTCCTGGCCGTCTCGAGTCGGTTCATCACCAGGGTCAGGCGGGCCACGACCTGGTGCATCGCCACACGCTCGTCGGGATCGGTGATCCCGGCCACCAGTTCGCTGGCGACCGCGTCGAGAGGTAGCCCGGCGGTGGCCAGGGCGAGCACGCGGGTGAGTTCGAGGGCGGCGAGCCGCTCCGAGGCGGCCTCCATCTCATCGAGGGCCAGGGACACGAAACGGTGTTCGCCGGCGGTCACGATCAACTCGAGCGCCCGTAGGCGCGCCTCGAGAGCGATGGCGGCCTCGGTCTCGCGTCGCAACACGCGGCTGAGCTCGTCGATCACGTGCGCTGCCTCCCCGGCGAGGTCTGCGGATCCCAGCGGTGGCGGGTCCGCTCCGCTCCGACAGCCCGTCGCCCACGGCGGGCCGTTCTCAAGCCCGATGGGACGAGGTGCGCGGACGTCACAACGGACCGGGTGGGACCGCTCATGTCGTACCGGCGACGGCCGACGGGTCCCACGTGGCCACCCCGGTGTGAAGAGCAACGTGAAGACTGGACAGGCGACCGTGAAGGGCCTGTGAAGACGCTTCAGGCGCACCCATCCGCCCCCGATGCCATGCGAGTGGCGTAGAGACGCCCGGGGCAAGGGGCGAAGGGGCGCACGTGCGGACCACGACGGCAACGGCGACAGGCAGTGCATCGACGGGTAGGGCATCGACACCGATCCCGCACCTCGATCCCAACGCCTTGGCAGAGATCCACCTCCACCTCGTGGACCATGTGGTGCATCAGATCGCCGCCCGCTTCCCCCGCCACATCGACCGCGATGAACTCCGGGGCGCCGGAGCGGCCGGTCTCGTCGACGCCGCCCACCGCTACGACGCCTCCACCGGGGTTCCGTTCGCCCGGTACGCGTCCATCCGTATCCGGGGCGCGATCCTCGATGCGACCCGGACCCGCGACTGGGCCACCCGGCGACTGCGTCGCGACCTGCGCGCCATCGAGTCCGCGACCTCGCTGCTGGAAGATCGCTTCCAGCGCCGTCCCGAGGACGAGGAGATCGCGGCAGAGCTCGGGATGGGCGTCGACGCCGTGCGGGAGCGTCGCGCCGCCGCCGTGACCTCGACCCTGTTGACCCTCGACCGTCCGGTCGGCGATCCGGCCGGGGACGGCAACCCGCTCGCGGACCGCGTCGAGGAGCAGGACGCCGCCTGGCTGCCGGAGCCGGCGCTGGAGCGCACGGAGTTGGCCGGCACGCTGCGGACCGCCATCGACCATCTGCCGGAGCTGCCCCGTCGGGTACTGCTCGAGCACCACTTCGGGGGACGGTTGCTGCGCGATATCGCCGACGACCTCGGGGTCACCGAAGCCCGCACCTCCCAGCTGCGTCACGAGGCGCTCCACGCGCTACAGGCCTACTTCGGTACGGCGTTCGACGGCGTCCCCGCGGTCCCGGAGAACGCGCCGGGCAAACGTCGTCGGGTCGCCTACGTGGCCCAGGTGGCCGCAACCAGCACCTGGCGCACCCGGCTCGAAGGTCGGACGGACGCTGCCGATCGCGCGACCGCCCCGGTGGGGATCCCTGCCTGACCTCGTCCGCGGGCGTTCAGAGCACCCCAGACAGCGCCTGGTCGAGCGATCCCGGGGTGAACGGCTTGCTCACCAGGAAGTCGGCGCCGTGCGCCTTCGCCAGCTCATGCATCTCCGGCGTCGTCTCGGAGGTCACGAAGCCGAACGTCGGGGTGATGCCCTCGGCGTTGAGCGCCTGCAGCAACTCGATGCCGGTCATCTCCGGCATGTGCCAGTCGGACAGCACCAGGTCGGGCGACTCGGCCCTGACCATGTCCAACCCCTCCTCGCCATCGGCGGCTTCGATGATGGTGGCGCCCGAGACCCGCTCCAACGAGGAGAGAGCGCGTTTGACGATGGCGCGCATCGCCTTGCTGTCGTCGACGACGAGGATCTTCACGTCGTCCTCCTTCTCTCGCGTCGGAGGTCACGGGGAGAGCGAGGACTCGCCACGGTGCTCCGGGATGCCGGGGCTTCCGACTCTGCTGTGTGAGTCGGCGACAGCGCTCCACAGTCAAGGGGTGGCACGCGCACGGCGCGCCCCGAATCGACGTCCGAGTCCTCGCGCCGCGGGCACGAGCCCCTGCCGGAACCGCAGGAAGACCACGATCAGCAGGGCCCCGTAGACGGTCAGCCGGAGCTGGCCGAGCGGGCGCAACAGCTCGTCGACGGCGGTGACCACCACGGCGCCGACGACCGGCCCGAGGGACGAGCCGACGCCGCCGACCGCCAGCACGACCAGGACCCGGACATCGATCTCGCCGAAGTCGAACCCGGTCGGGGAGAGGAACCCGTCGTGGACGGCGAACAGCGCGCCCATCAGCCCCAGCATGGCGGAGCCGAGGGCACCCGCGACGACCTTGGCCCGCACGACATCGACACCGGCGAGTTCCGCCGCCACCGGATCGTCCTTCAGCGCCCGGAACGCCCACCCGAGCCACGAACGCTCGAGCCAGCGGTCGAGGAGGAGATAGCCGACGAGCACCGCGAGCAGGACGTAGTAGGCCGGGACCCGGTCGCGGAGCCAACTGCCGGCGGTCGCATCGACCAGCAGGCCGGTCTCGCCACCGGTCAGCGCCCTGCCACCGACCAGCAGGTTGGTGAACACCAGCGAGAACGCCAACGTGACGATGCCGAGGAAGATCACCCCCAGCCGCCGGCGGACCGCGACCCAGCTGAACAACCCTCCGATCCCACCCGAGCACGCGACCCCGACCGCGATCGCCGCCGGTAGCGGCACCCCCGCGACGTCGGCGAGCAGCACGCTGCCGTAGGCAGCGACGCCCGCGAGCGCGCCGAGGCAGAGGAACAACTGCCCGGTACGGCCGAACACGAGGTTGAACGCGACCGCGTAGCCCGCGACCACCAGCATGCTGATCGCCAACGTCATCAGGTAGCGCGAACCGCCGACGAGCGTCGGCAGGCCGACCAGCGCGGTCACGGTCACCGCCAGGGGCCATGCCTCGGACCGGCGCGCCGCCATCAGACCGCGCTCCGCACGATGCCCGACGGGCGGAGCAGGATCACGGCGATCGCCACGAGGAGCAGCAGGACGAACGTCAGGACCGCACCGATGGTGTGGGACGCGACCGCATGCACGACCCCGAGCAGCACCCCGGCGACCAACGCACCCGAGACCCGGCCGAGACCCCCCACCACCGTCACGATCAGCGCCAGCACCGTCAGGTCACGTCCCGAGGTCGCACCGATCGGTGCCGTGAGTCCCTGCGTGACCGCGACGAGCCCGGCGAGGGCGCCGCTGAGCGCGAAGACCGACCGTCGCATCCGGCTCGGATCGATCCCGCACAGCGTCGCGCCCTCCTCGTCCTGGATGATCGAGCGGACCGCCCGGCCCCACCGGCTGACGCGCAGCACCAGCACCAGCACGCCCAGCACGACCGCCGCCACCAGGGCCGCGACCACGACCCCCCGGCGCATGGGCACGCCGAGCAGCACGAAGGCCGGTCCCGGCACCGCCAGGTTCAGCAGCGTGAACGGCGCGAACCGGATCAGCAGACCGTCGATGGCGAAGGCCAGCCCGAGCGTCACGAGCAGGCTGGACAGGACGCGGTCCTCGCCGTGCAGCCGGTACACGGGCCGCATGAGCGTCGCGTCCACGGCCATGGCCAGCCCGGCGGAGATGGCCACCGCGGAGATGACCGAGAGCGCCACCGGGAACCCGACCTCGATCAGCCGAGCGCCGATGATCGCCGTGGCCGCGGCGAACTGGCCGTGCGCCAGGTTGAGCACGCCACCGAGCCCGTAGATCATCGTCAGCCCGACGGCGAGCAGCGACAGCTGCAGACCGAACGCGACGCCGTCGAACAGCACCGCCATCACGCGAACCCCAGGTACGCGCGACGCACACCGGGCTCGTCACGGAGGGAGCCCGACGGGCCGTCCATCGTCACCGTCCCACCCTCCAGCACGTAGGCACGTGCGGCCACCTCCAGGGCCAGGTGGACCTGTTGTTCGGCGAGCAGCACGGTCAACCCACCCGCATCACGCAGCCGGGCGATCACCGCGTAGGCCTCCTCGGCCAGCGCCGGCGCCAGCCCGGTGGTGGGTTCGTCGAGCAGCAGCAACCGTGGTGACGACATCAGCGCCCGGCCGATCGCGACCATCTGCTGCTCGCCGCCGCTCATCGTCCCGACCACCTGGGAACGCCGTTCCCTCAGGCGGGGGAACAACCCGAAGACGAGCTCGTGGCGGTCCCGGGTCGGTCGTGCCGGGTAGGCGCCGAGCGCGAGGTTGTCGCGGACCGACAGCGCGGGGAACAGCCGCCGCTCCGCCGGGACGTAGCGGATCCCCCGCCGGGCCAGCTCGAACGCCGGGACACCGACCACCGACCGCCCCCCGACCGTCACCTCGCCCTGCGTCGGAGCGAGCAGCCCGCACACCGTGCGCAGCAACGTGGTCTTGCCCGCGCCGTTCGATCCGATCAGGGCGACCACCTCGCCGTCGCCGACGTGCAGGTCGACGGCGTGCAGGACCCGTGCACCGCCACGCTCGACGTCCAGTCGATCAACCCGCAGCACGGCGAGCCGTTCCCGGACCGAGGTAGGCCGCGACGACGGACGCGTCCCGCATCACCAGCCCGGGCCGACCCTGCGCGAGCTGCCTGCCGGCATCCATGACCAGGACCCGGTCGGCCAGCTGCGTGACCGCCCGCATCACGTGTTCGACCCAGATCACCGTGACATCCAGCTCGTCGCGGATCCGCTGGACGGTCGTCACCAGCGTGTCCAGCTCGACCGTGCTCGAGCCGGCCATCACCTCGTCGAGCAGGAGCAGTCGCGGCCGCGATGCCAGGGCGCGCGCCAGCTCCAGCCGGCGCCGCTCGTGGAGGGTGAGCCGATCCACCGGCCAGCCCGCCGTGGACGGCAGATCGACCCGTTCGAGCTGTTCGCCCGCCAGCCGCCGCGCATCGCGCTCCGTGCGTCTGGTCGTCCCGGCGAACATCGCCGCGATCAGCACGTTGTCGACCACGTCCAACGAGCCGAACGGCTGCGGGTCCTGACGGACGGTCGCCACCCCCATGCGGCGGATCCGGTGCGGGGACCGTCCGGTCAGCTCGGCGCCGTCCAACGCCATCCGCTCGACGGAGCCGGGAGCGATCAGGCCGGCGAGCAGGTGCAGCAGCGTGCTCTTGCCCGCCCCGTTGGGGCCGATCACCGCGAGGATCTCCCCCGCCTCGACGTCGAGGTCGAGGTGATCGACCGCCGGGAGCCCGCCGAAACGCTTCACGAGCCCACGCACCTGCAGCAGGCTCACGGCGTCGCCGGGTCGAACGGTTCCAGGACCCCGGAACGGAACACGACCTCCGGGTACCACTCCGCGCCCGGGTTCACGCCCTCCGGCGGGTCCTGCTCGCGGAGCACGGTCAGCAGCGGTCGCGCGGACGCCAGCTCGCCCCAGGCGGTGAAGGAGACGTCGAAGGCGTAGCCGGGCAGTTCGAAGGTCGTCTCGTGCAGGTAGGCGGCGATGTCGGCCGGCGCGTCGGAACCACCTGCCTCGATGGCCTGCGCGACCATCAGCACCTGCCCGTAGCCGGCGACCGCGTCGTTCTCCATGTAGTCACCGAACTCCGCGTGGTAGCGCGCCGCGAGTTCCCGGTAGTCGTCGCGGTCGACGTCCGCGCAGGCCAGGTCGAGGTACCGGTCGTAGGCCAGGTCTCCGAGGCCCTCCATGACCGAGCCCGAGGCGGCGTAGGGGCCGACGATCGCGCCCTGAAGACCGAGCTCGGCCGCCTGACGGGCGATCGGTCCAGATCCCGGCGGGTGCCCGGTCGCGATCACCAGCTGCGGGTCCAGGTCGGTGAGCCGCCGCAGGTAGCTCGTGAAGTCGGTCTCCGGGACCGGCGCCACCTCGATCTGCAGCTCCACGTCCGATGCGCCGATGGTCTCCTGCATCGCGGCCTCGATCGAACGTCCCCAGGCGTAGTCGGCCACGATCGCGCCGACGCGGGTCAGACCCTCGGCCGCGATGTACTCGGCGAGCGGCTGCATGTTCATCGGTGCGGCGGGCAGGCAGGTACGGAAGACGTAGCGGGTGTCGGGGGTCAGGATGCGCTCGGAGCCCGCCTTGACGAGGAACAGCGGGACCCGGTCCTCCTCGGCGACCCGGGTGACCGACAGTCCGACGTCGCTCGAGATGATCCCACCCGCCGCGACGATCTCCTGGCGGTCGATCAGACCGCGGAGCAGGGTGACCGCCTCCTCCGGGGCGCCCTGGGTGTCGCGTTCGAACAGCTCCAGGGGTCGGCCGTCGACCCCACCCGCGGCGTTGATGTCGGCGACGGCCAGTCGCATGCCGTTGCGGGCCGGGATCCCCCACACCGCGAAGTTGCCGGTCAGCTCCCCCAGGAACGCGATCGGGATCGGTTCGCCGTCGAGCGCGGAGGCGTCGTCGGTGGTCCGGGGCTCACCGTCGCAGGCGGCCAGCACCAGCACACAGGCCAGGAGCGTCCCCGTCCAGGTGCTCGTCCGGGTCCGCGCCCTGATTCCCACTGCGTCGCCTCTCGGTCCCGAGCCCGCCCGAGCCCGCCCGAGCCCGCCCGAGATGGTCCGGAAGCGGATCGGCGGCGGATCGGCGGGGGTTCAGCCCCCGTAGCGTAGGGAGAGGGTGGTGGCCACGAGCGCCGGCC
>PWLR01000027.1 GCA_003558435.1 Nitriliruptoraceae bacterium
CCCCGGCCCTGGCACAGATCACCGCACCGACGCTGGTGGTGCACGGGGACGCCGATCCGCTCATCGACGTGTCCGGGGGACACGCCACGGCCTCCGCCATCCCGGGCGCGACCCTGCTCGTGGTCGAGGGGCTCGGTCACGATCTCGCCCTGCTCGAGCCGGTCGTCACCGCAATCCTCGACCACCTCGGTGCACACCCGGTGTGAGCCGGCCCGGAGTCCGGGGTGCCAACGCTCGGCCCGCCACCCCGGTTGGTCGGTCCGAGCAGGGTTGCCGTAGCCTCGCGGCCGGCGGCAGATGCACTGACGCCGGACGAGGAGTCAACGATGATCAGCGCCGCAAGCGAGTTCACGGGGGTCGTCGACGCCCGTGATCGCCTGTCCGCGGCCGGTTACCTCCCGGACGCCTCGATCGAGACGGTCGTCTACCTCGCCGAGCGGCTCCGCAAGCCGGTCCTGGTCGAAGGCCCCGCCGGGGTCGGCAAGACCGAGCTGGCGAAGGCGATCGCCGCGGCGCGCGACAGCGAACTCATCCGCCTGCAGTGCTACGAAGGTCTCGACGAGGCCAAGGCGCTCTACGAGTGGAACTACAAGAAGCAGTTGCTGCGCATCACCCATGCCCGCGGCGGTGACGCATCCGGCGGCGAGGACTGGGACGAGGTCGAGGACGACCTGTTCGGCGAGGACTACCTGCTGGAGCGCCCGTTGCTCCGGGCGCTGCGCAACACCCGTGACACCGTGCTGCTGATCGACGAGGTCGACAAGGTCGACTTCGAGTTCGAGGCGCTGCTGCTCGAGATCCTGTCCGATTTCCAGATCACGATCCCCGAGCTCGGCACCGTCACCGGTCAGCGCCACCCGTTCGTGGTGCTCACCTCCAACAACACCCGCGAGCTCTCCGAGGCGCTCAAGCGACGCTGTCTCTACCTCTACCTCGACTACCCCACGGTCGAGCGCGAGAAGGAGATCGTGATGTCCCGGGTGCCGGAGGTGCCCGAGCAGTTGGCGGACCAACTGGTGCGCATCGTGCGATCCCTACGTCAGCTGGAGCTGAAGAAGCCCCCATCGATCTCCGAGACCCTCGACTGGGCCCAGACCCTGCTCGAGCTCGGTTTCGACACGATCGACGAGGGCGTCGCCAAGAGCACCATGAACGTGCTGCTCAAGTACCAGCAGGACGTCGAGAAGGCCAACGGCCACCTCCGGCTGCCACCTCGCCCGGAGATGAACTGAGCCCATGAGCGGTTCCCCGCCCTCCGCACCGACCGGGGTGCCGGCCCCCCGTGACGAGGACCCGACCGCCGCCGCGACGGCCGACAAACGGGTCCTGGTCATCGCGGTGGTGGTCATGCTCCTGCTGGTGTCCTTCGGGGTCGTGAGTGGCGCGCTGTTCAACCCTTCGGCGTGCGCAACGATCGATCCGGACCCGGTCGCCGCGGGCGTGGCGGGTGGTTCGGACGACCTCGACCGGGTGCTCGCAGCGACCTTCCCCGACACCGACCAGGAGACCCTGGGGGCGATGGCGGGAGCGCTCGACTCACTGTCGGAACGGCTCGGTCCGGTCACGGGTGTCGCCGAGGTGACCGGAGCGACCGGTCTCGGGGTCACCGAACGCGGTATCGCCGCGATCGGGCCGGTGACGAGTTCGCTGGACCCGGGGGGATCGGAGGTCCTGGCGCGCGTGGACGTCGGTGACGGTCAGGTCGTGGGCAGCGGCGACACCCTCTGGTCGGTCGCGGCCGTCAACGAACTGACCGGGCAGGTCGACGCGGTGACCCCGCTCGACCCGGAGCTCGAGGCCCGGACGTGTGTCAACACCTCCCTGATCAACTCGCCGCTGGCCTTCGCCCTGGATGCCCGTGACGATCAGCTGCTGCTGCTGCGCATCAACGAGGACGGCGGCGAGCCGGAGTTGGAGCTGCGCGATGCCGTGCAGGGCCGCGTGTGGGGGCCGATGCTCGATATCGGGATCGCCCAACCCGGCCTCCAGGGGGCGCGACTCACCGGCCGGCTCGGCCCCGGGTCGGTCGTGACCGGCATGCGCACATCGCCCGGCGATGAGATGCCGGTCGTGACCGCCGTCGAACGCGACACGGGAGCTACGGCCTGGCTCCTCGGGCGCGACGACCTCGACGCGTTGCTCGGTGGCGCATCGCTCGATGACGAGATGTCCCAGACCGCGACGGTGTGGGCGGTCGGCGAGGACCGCGCCATCGTGTCGCTGGCGGCCGATCCCGACGATCCGGCCGCCGCGGAGGTCACGTTCCCGACCAGGCTGCTGGCGCTCGACCTCGATGGCGGGGAGTTGATCTGGGACGCTGCGCTCGGGGACGGCGACGCCGTCGGTCACGTCGAGCTCGACGGCGACGCGACCTGGATCACCACCGTCGCGGACGGCGACGAGGTCGGCTTCGAGCGCTTCGATGCGAACGGCGAGGTGACGCTCGGCACCGGCACGGGTGGGGTGGAGGGGCGCACCGCCGTGCTCGACGACGGTCGCGTCGTCACGGCGTCCGACGAGAGCATCGGCCTGATCGAGCAGCGCGAGTCCTTCGCGGTGGGAAGCGACCTGCAGGCGCGCGACGTGGTGGCCCACGACGACGCGGTGACGTTGCTGCTCGACGGACCGGACGGTGGGACGATCGCGGTCACGTTCGGCACGTAGCCGGGCGGGTCGCGGAGCCGGTGCCGTTCGCGGCCGTGACGGGCCCGGCCCGGAGGTACCGTGACCCTCGACGAGGAGCATCACGTTGTCGGATCAGCTGTCGCAGGTCCTCGCCGAGGGCCCACCACCGGTCAACGGGTTCCTGCAACGCGTCCTCGACTTCGTCGCCGCGCTACGCCGTGCCGGGGTCGGGGCCACCCAGTCCGAAGCGATCGATGCCTTCCGCGCGATCCCGCACCTCGATCTGTTGGAACGCGATCAGTTGCGCGAAGCGCTGGCGGCGGTGACCGTCACCTCGCAGACGCATCGGCGTGCTTTCGACGACCTGTTCGAGCTGTACTTCCCGGCCCGGCGTGCTGCGGACGACGACACGCCGGACGTGACCGACGATCCTGCCGACGAGATGGACCAGGACGACTACCTCGCGGATCTCGTGGAATCGCTCATGCAGGGCGGTGACGACGCCATCCGGCAGATGGCCCGTATGGCCGTCGAACAGTTCGGACGGGTCGAAGGCCGCGACGGAGGCACGTCGTACTTCCAGTACAAGGTGTTCCGGGCGGTGGATCTGCCGCAGCTGCTCAAGGACCTGATGGGCCGGGCGCAGGACGACAGCGACAACGAACTCACGGCTCTGCAGGAACGGCTCCACCGCGACGAGTTCGAAGCCCGACTCCGGACCTTCCAACAGGAGGTCGAAGCGGAGATCCGCCGCCGCGCCGCCGCGCAACGTGGTCTGGATCAGGTGGCCGACCGCATGACCCGACCGCCGGTGGAAGACCTGGACTTCTTCCACCTCACGGCCGAGGATCAGGCGCAGCTCCGGGCCCAGATCCAACCGTTGGCGCGCAAGCTCGCGACCCGGGTGGCCGTCAAGCGGCGTCACGGCAAGGACGGTCGCCTGGATGTGCGCCGCACGGTCCGACGTTCGCTGTCGAGCGGGGGGATCCCGTTCGAGCCGTCGTTCAAGCCGCGTCGTCCGCACAAGCCCGAACTCTTCGTCATCTGTGACGTGTCGGGTTCGGTCGCCTCCTTCGCGCGCTTCACCCTGATGCTCGTGCATGCGCTGCAGGAACAGTTCAGCAAGGTCCGCTCGTTCGCGTTCATCGACACCCTCGATGAGGTGACGGCCCTGTTCGAACAGAGTGACGCCGGCGATGCGATGAAACGCATGATGTCGGAAGCGGAGCTGGTCTGGCTCGACGGCCACTCCGACTACGGGCATTCCCTCGAGCGGTTCCATGCCGAGCACGCCCAGGACATCACTCCCCGTGCCACCGTCATCGTGTTGGGGGATGCACGCAACAACTACCGACAGGCCAACGCCTGGGTCCTGCAGGACCTGCAGCGTCGTGCCCGCAAGGTGTTCTGGTTGAACCCGGAGCCGATCCAGTTCTGGGACACCGGCGACTCCATCGCCACCAGCTACGGCCGTTACGTCGATGACATGGTGGAGGTCCGCAACCTCAAGCAACTCGCGAGGTTCGTCGAGCGCATCGCGTAGCGAGAGCACGCGGTTCGAACAGAGCGCATCGCGTAGCGAGAGCACGCGGTTCGCGTCGGGGCGTACGCGCTCGAGCTCGTGACGCCACGGTGAGGTGGCGTCACGAGCTCGAGGGTGCGTCAGGGCGTGCCGTGCGTGTGGCCGCTGGGGGCCGTGGGCGGGGGCTCGGGTGGCGCCCCGGGGGAAGCGTCGACGGAGGGTGGATGGCCAGAGGGTGGATGGCCGCGGATGGGCACGGTGGTGGTCGTCAGGCCGGAACGGGGGTGGTGCCATCGACGGGTGCCGTCGGCGCGTTGGGTGACCATCCACCCCTGGCGTTCCTTGGTCAGGTTGTGTCTCGAGCAGCTGGGAGCCAACTGGTCGATGTCGGTCAGACCGGGCGCATCTTGCGGACGGCTCGGGTGCCAGGGGCGGGCGTGATCGGTCTGACAGACACGTGCCGCGACATCGCACCCGGGGGCGGCGCAGGTGTCATGCAGCGCGAGCGTCGTGTCCGTGAGCCAGTCGGTGGCGATACGGGCACGCCGACCGACGCCGACGACCGAGCCGGTGTCGTCCAGGATGATGGTGCGCAGGTCCGCGCCGCGTTCGTCGATCAGCGTGCGAGCGGTGGTGGCCGTGACCCGGACGTGACCGCCGAGCAGCGTGGTCAGCAACCAGCCCGGGGTCTGGTCCCGGTCGAGCAGGGTGGAGAGGTCGGCTCGCAGGAGCAGTTGCACACGTGATCGCATCGGCCCCGAGGACGGCGAGGCGCCCGGGTCGTCCGGGTCGCAGCCCAGGCCGAGGGTCAGCGACCGTTCGAGGTGATCGATCAGACGGTGCAGACGAGCGCGTCCGGCGGCGGCGACCGGCGTCGGGGCCGAATCGCTGGAAACGCCCGGTGTCGTGACGACACCCTGGTCGTCTGTTCCGGCGCCGGACCGACCCAGGTTCACGGCGGCATCGAGGAGCGCGAAGTTGGTCGGGCCGAGCTCGCCCCAGAAGCGTCCCCCGGTGCCGTCGAGCCGGGGCTGGAGCGCGAGGTACTCGGCGCGCTCTGCCTCGAGCTCGCCGGCTTCGACCTCGGTGGGATCGATGGCCGCGAGATGCCAGCGGATGGTCCGGGTCAACGCATCGGGTTCGGCCTGATGCCCGTTGCTGTTGGCGCTCGCGAGCGCATCACCGATCGCCGCGTCGACGCGGACGTCGAGGTGCCCGGGGAGTGGCCGGACGGCGAGCACGACCGACCGGACCTGGGCCCACGACACGGCTCCCGTCCGGAAGGCACCGTGCAGCGTGGGGATGCGGCGCATGATGCTGGCGGCGGTGCGCAGCATGCGGGTGTCCGCGCCGGTGCGGCGACCGACGATCGACAACCAGGTGTCGAGCCCGACCCCGGTGGTCGCCTCAGCCAGCCCCGTGTCCTCCAGGAGCAGGATCGCATCGATGGCATCCGCCAGCAGCCGATCGACCTTGCGTAGGTCCCGGAGCAGCATGGCGAGCTGCGGCACCTCGGAGAGGGCAGGAAGGCCGAACGGGTGCGCTTCGAGGTCCTCGTCGGTGAGCGCGGGATCGGTCGGGTCCTCCGGCACCGGGAGATCGTGCAACCGGGCGAGCGCTGGTGGGGGATCGGCCGCGGCCGCCGGCGACGGTTCCTCCGGGGTGGCGTCGTAACGCCCACGCGTCTCCCGGGCCAGGGAGGGACGGGGCGTCCCACGGACCCCGCCTGCGCGCAGCGACGTGTGGCGTTCCGTCGCTGGGGTGGTGGTGCAGTTCGCGGTGAAGGTCATCTGACAAACATAGGTTCGGAACGCCGGCTTCGCAACAGTGAGAGGTGAGAAGGTGTGGAAAATCACGGAAACGCGCGACGTCACCGGAGAGCGCACACCTGCAGGAGGCGAGCGGCGTTCACACCCTGTGGTCAGCCGCCTTCCGTGTCACGTAACGTTCGGCGTGACGCAGGACGGACATGACCACGGGCCCGAGAGGTTGATCGTGAGCGCACAGGACCCGCTCTACTACTGGAGCTACCTCGGTCTCGATGAGCTCCTGGGTGCACAGCGGCTGGTCTCGGCCAGCGATGGTCGTGAACCGGCCCACGACGAGTTGCTGTTCATCGTGACCCACCAGGCGTTCGAGCTGTGGTTCAAGCAGATCCTGTGGGAGCTGGACGCAGCGATCGAGACCCTGGGTCAGGAGCCGGTCCCGGAGGCCGCCATGGGCCAGGTCGTCCGCAACCTGGAGCGGATCGTCGCGATCCAGCCGCTGCTGGTCCAGCAGTTCCAGGTCCTGGCGACCATGACGCCGCTCGACTTCCTCGATTTTCGGGACGAGCTGATCCCGGCCAGCGGCTTCCAATCGGTCCAGTTCCGGTTGATCGAGAACCGTCTCGGGCTCCCACCGAGGACGCGACTGAAGATCAAGGGCGCGCGCTACACCTCGCGGCTCTCCGAGGAACACGCACAGCGACTCGACGCCTCCGAGTCCGAGCCGACCCTCCTCGGGGTGCTGGACCGGTGGCTGGCCCGCACACCGTTCCTGCGGTTCGGGGAGTTCGATTTCTGGGCGGTCTACCGCGAGGCCGTGGAGACGATGCTGGAGCGCGACCGGCGTCTGATCGAGCACAACCCCAGTGTCGACGAGGTGGTCCGTCAACAACAGCTCGATGCGTTCGAGGTCACGCGCGACACCTTCGGCCCACTGTTCGACCACGACGCCTGGGAGGCGCTCCGGGCCGAGGGCAAGCGACAGTTGTCGCAGGAGAGCTTCCTGGCGGCGCTGCTCATCAGTCTCTACCGGGACGAACCGGCGCTGCACCTGCCGTTCCGGCTGCTCACCGCCCTGATCGACCTCGACGAAGGTTTCACCGCGTTCCGCAACGCCCACGCCCAGTTGGTGCACCGGACCATCGGTGGTCGCATCGGCACGGGCGGCACCTCGGGACACGGATACCTCCAGGCGGCGGCCCGCAGGCACCAGGTGTTCACCGACCTGTTCGACCTCGCGACCTATCACCTGCCCCGCAAGGAACTCCCACACCTGCCGGAGCAGGTGCGGGAGCAGATGTCGTTCCGGTACGCCGACCGGGGGTGAGCTATCGCATCCCATCGGCGATCCGACGCGGATGTCCCCCGGGTGGGCCTCCGGGTCGGGCCCGAGCCCGGAGCCGGATCAGCCCCCGATGACCGGCACGCGGGCCATGGCCTCCGCGACCTTCTCGGCGGGGTAGTCGTAGTCGGTGAGCTCGCCCGCGAAGTAGGCGTCGTAGGCCGCCATGTCGAAGTGTCCGTGCCCGCACAGGGCCGTGAGGATGACCTTCTCCTCGCCGGACTCCTTGCACGCCTTCGCCTCGCGGATGGCCGCGGCGATCGCCACCGTCGGCTCCGGGGCGGGCACGATGCCCTGCGTGCGCGCGAAGGTCACACCGGCCTCGAACGAGGTGGTCTGGTCGATCGCCTCGGCCTCGAACAGCCCGAGCTCGTACATGTGGCTGATCAGCGGTGACATGCCGTGGTAGCGCAGGCCGCCGGCATGGATCGGGTCCGGTACGAAGTCGTGGCCGAGGGTGTGCATCTTCATCAGCGGGGTCATCCCGGCCACGTCACCGAAGTCGTAGCGGTACTCGCCCTTCGTCAGCGAGGGGCAGGCGGCGGGTTCGACGGCGAGGATGTGCGGATCCATCCTGCCCGCGAGCTTCTCGCGCAGGAACGGGAAGAACAGTCCCGCGAAGTTCGAGCCCCCGCCGGTGCAGCCGACGATCAGGTCCGGCTGTTCGTCGACCTTCGCGAGCTGCAGCAGCGCTTCCTCGCCGATGATGGTCTGGTGCAGCAGGACGTGGTTGAGCACGCTGCCGAGCGCGTACTTGGTGTCCTCGCGCTGGACGGCCATCTCGACCGCTTCGGAGATCGCGATGCCGAGCGACCCGGGCGAGTCGGGTGTCGCGGCCAGGATGGCCCGGCCGGCCTCGGTCAGCTCCGAGGGCGAGCTGTGCACGGTGGCGCCCCAGGTGCGCATCATCGACGCGCGGTAGGGCTTCTGGCTGAACGACGCCGCGACCTGCCAGACCTCGCACTCGAGGCCGTACTGCGCCGTGGCGAACGCCAGGGCAGAGCCCCACTGGCCGGCACCGGTCTCCGTGGTGAGCCGCTTCACCCCCTCCATGGCGTTGTAGTAGGCCTGGGGGACCGCGGTGTTGGGCTTGTGCGAGCCGGCGGGAGAGACACCTTCGTACTTGAAGTAGATGCGGGCCGGGGTGTCGAGCAGCTGCTCGAGGCGCCGCGCCCGGTACAGCGGTGAGGGCCGCCACAGGGCGTAGACGTCGCGCACCGCCTGCGGGATCTCGATGTAGCGCTCGGCACTGACCTCCTGCTCGATCAGCGCCATCGGGAACAGCGGCGCGAGCGCCTCCGGGCCGATCGGCTCGTGGGTGCCGGGGTGGAGCGGCGGCGGAGGCGGCGCCGGGAGGTCGGCGACGACGTTGTACCAATGGGTCGGCATCTCGCTCTCGTCGAGCTGGATCTTGGTGGCGTCGCGGTTCACCGGGGTGGCCTCCTGAGCAGGCGCCGCGCCAGCATGGCGCAGTGGTCGGGTGTTCCAGAACTACAGCCGAACGGTAGCCCGCGCGGTGCGGCCAGGACAGATTCGGAGACCGGCTTCGCTAGCCTGCCCCAGATGTCACGCCGCGTCGGACTGCTCGGGGGGACCTTCGACCCCCCACACCTCGGTCACCTGGTGGTCGCCGAGTGTGCTCGTGTGGAGCTGGGGCTCGACGAGGTCCGCCTGTTGGTGGCGGGTGACCCCTGGATGAAGAAGACCACGCTGTCACCGGACGAGCGGGTGGCCATGGCGCGCGCCGCCGTCGCCGAGGACCCCTACCTGAGCGTCGATGACCGTGAAGTGCGACGGCAGGGCCCGACCTACACGGCGGACACCCTGGCCGAGATCCGGGCCGAGGAACCCGACACCGACCTGTGGTTCGTGCTCGGCGAGGATGCCGCGGCGGGCCTCGCCGACTGGAAACGGGTGGACGAGGCGTTCGCGCTGGCCACCTTCGTGGTGGTCACCCGGCCGGACAGCCCCGTGCCGGATGCGTCGATCCTGCCCGACGAGGTGGTGCACCTGGAGATCCCGCAGCTGGAGGTCTCGTCCACCGAGTTGCGTGAACGGTTCGTCGACGGACGGGCGACGCGCTACCTGGTCCCGGTCGGCGTGGACAGCTTCGTCCGTTCCCACGGCCTCTACGGCGCCACGGATGGCGCCACCGATGTCGCCACGGATGTCCGGGGCCAGGATGGCTGACGTCGATGATGGCCCGGGTGGGCCGGCCCCGAGCAGGACCAGGCGGAGTGATCGCACCCCTCGGGAGCGCAGGCGCGACCGGCGTCGTGCCAGCCGCGATGCACCGACGGCGACCGGCCGGCGGACCGGCCGGCGGACCGGACGGCGATCGTCTTCCGCCGCCCACGGGCCGAGCCCACAGCGCGTGCGTCGGCGTTCGCGGATCCGGATGGTCACGATCCTCGGGGCCACGGTCGTGGCCGCCGTCGTCGCGCTCACGGCGGCGGTGCTCACCGGAGTGGTCGATCGGGCCGTCGAGTTGGTGGCGCCGGACACCCCGGTGTCCGCCGAGGCCGAGGTGCTGGGCGACCGCCAGCCGAGCCTGGTGATCGTGACCCACGACGAGAACGAACCGTCGGGCAACGCCGGCGGGGTGACCGTGCTGGCCTACGACCGCCAGACCGGGCAGGGTTCGATCGTGTTGGTGCCGACCGCCATCCTCGCCGACGTTCCCGGTTACGGGTCGTTCCAGTTGCGTGAAGCCTTCGCGCTCGGCGGCGCGCCGCTGGTCGACATCAGCCTGGCCAACCTGTTGGGGGTCGAGTTCGACGGTGCCGCCAGCGTGTCGGCTGCGGGCTGGTCGTCGTGGTTGGATCGGGCCGGCGGCTACGAGGTCACGGTGCGCTCGCGTCTGACCGACCCGGATGGCGACGGGACCCGCTTCGAGGCCGGAGAACAGTTCCTGGACGGCGACCGGCTGGCGGAGTACCTGACCTTCCGTGGGGGTTCGGAATCGGAGCTGGAGGCCCTGCCCCGCACACAGGACGTGCTGCTGGGCCTGCTCGACCGGCTCGCCGACGAACCCGAGCTGCTCGACGAGCTGTTCGCCGACGACGCGCCGATGGTGGAGACCACCGAGACCGGCCTGCTGCGCACCCTGCTCGGTCAGCTGGCCGAGGCCCGGGCAGGTGGGCGTGTGACCACTCTGACGTTGCCGGTCGCACCCCTCGGTTCGGGTCGCGAGGACAGTTACCGCCTGGACGCCGCCCGCGCCGCGACGTTGGTCGACGATCAGCTCGCACCGTCACGACCGACCGAAGGGGCCGGCGTCGGCCGACGCGTCCAGATCCTCAACGGCAACGGGGCCGAGGCCATCGGGCAGCGGGTGGCCGAACGGCTCAGCGGGGGTGGGTACCGGGTCGTGCTGACCGGCAACGCCGACAACTTCGCCTACGAGACCACCCTGATCGTGGTCTACGACGACACCCCCGAGCAACTCGCCATGGCGGAGGACGTGCGGGATCGGCTCGGGGTCGGTGAGATCCAGCGTTCCGCGACCCCGCAGTCGGTCGTGGACGTCACGATCGTGGTCGGGGCCGACTTCCCCGGGTGAGTCGGGGCGACGTGAACCTGCGTCGCTCGGTGACCGGTCCCTCGCGGCCACCCCGGCGCTGTGGTTCCCTACGTGTGATGTCCCGTCCTCGAGCCTCCGAGATGCCACGTGCCCGCAACCGATGAGGCCGTCGCCCTGGCCGTCACCGCCGCCGATGCGGCCGACGACGTCAAGGCGACCGATCTCACCATCCTCGACGTCGCCGACCTGTTGGCGCTGGTCGACGTGTTCCTGCTCGCCACCGCCTCCAGCGACCGGCAGCTCAAAGCCATGGCCGAGAAGATCGAGGATCGCCTGCGCGAGTTCGATCGGAAGCCGCTGCGTCGCGAGGGGACGCCGGCTTCGGGCTGGGTGCTGCTCGACTACGGCGACCTGGTCTGTCACCTGTTCTCCGCCGAGCAGCGGGACTTCTACGCACTCGAGCGCCTGTGGGCGGACGTCCCGAGGCGCGACCCGGTGACCGGCGCTCCGCTCGACCCGGACCACCGTGCGACCGCCTCGCTCGGTGCGGACCGTGTGGTCGGCGGGGCGTGAGACGACTGGTCCTGGTCCGGCACGGCGAATCGCGCTGGAACGCCCAGGCGCGCGTCCAGGGGCAGCAGTGTGCGGGGCTGTCCTCGCTGGGTCATACCCAGGCCCGGGTCACGGCGAACGCGTTGGCGAGCGCCTACCCCGAGGCGGTGCTCGTGACCTCGGACCTGCAGCGCACCGCGGAGACCGTCGCCCCACTGGAGCTCGAACTCCGACGCACCGCCCGCCACGACCCGGTGCTGCGCGAGCGGTCCTTCGGTGACTGGGAGGGGCAGCTCCGCACGGAGATCGCGCAGGGGGACCCGGCGCGGTGGGAGCGGTGGCTCGCAGGTGAGGACCTGATCGCCGAGGTGGGTGGCGAATCCGCCGATCAGCTCGCCGATCGGGTCGTGCCCGCGCTCGCCGAGCTGTTGGACTCCACGGCTCCGGGTGGGGTGACGATCGCGGTCAGTCACGGCGGGACGATCCATCACGGGGTGCACCGCTGGTTGGGTCTGACCGCCGGCACGCTCGGCGGGGTGGCCAACACCTCGGTGACCGAGATCATCGCCTGGGACGGGACGGTGGAGGGTCTGGTCGGCAACCTCGATGGCGGCGGACGGGTGGTGCTCGACCGTTGGAACGAGGTGGCGCACCTGCCGGTCGAGCTGCGCACCGCCTGGCGACCGACGGGGTCATCCCAGGCCAGACCGCCGCAGGACGTCCCGGCGGCGGGCCGCTAGGTCGCGTGTGTGACGCCGGCCAGGTGCTCGATAAGCCGGGCTGCGGCGTCCAGGCCGGACAGGGCGGCGCCCTCGACGCGGCCGCCCGCGAGGCCGTCACCGGCGATCGCCAGCGGTGCGGTATGCGTGGTGTCGAGGATGCTGTCCTCGCCTGTCTCGGCCGTGGGCTTCGCGTATCGCCACCGGTGGACGTAGAGCACGTCCGCATCCGTGCCGAGGTGCGGACGTGCGAACCCGACGAGTTCGCGGCCCACCACCTCGTCCGGGTCGTCGAAGTGCTCACGCGACCAGCCGCCGGCGCCGTGGATGGTCACCGCCGGGGTCGGTGAGGCACCGGTCGCCTGGTTGTCGGTCAACCACATGATGGGACCGTCCTGCAGGCGGGCTGCGCCGCGGGTCGGCAGGGTCGGGGTCGAATGGGGCCGTGCCAGGACCGAGATGCAGGGATCGAAGACGATCTCGTCGAGTTCTCGCCGGTGCTCCGCGTCGAGGCGCACCGCGCCGGCGTCGAGCAGCGCGAGCGTCTGCGGCACCGGCGCGGTCAACAACACCGCGTGGCCCTCGAGCGTGAACGGCGTGAACCCGTCGCGCAGGGTTCCGCGCAGCCGCCACCCGCCGCTGATCGCCTCGACGGCCTCCACGACGGTGCCGAGTCGCACATCGAGGCCGGCGCTGAGATGCTCACCGATGCGCCGCATCGTCGGTTCGCCGTGATAGCGGGGATGACCGTCGGAGGCGTCCGTATCCTCGGGCGCCGTGTCGGGCGATCCCAGGTCCGGGCTGCCGCGGAACCAGGTCCGGGTCACGCCCGCGGCGTTCCAGCCGTCGACCAGGGCCTGGAAGGTCGAACTCTTGGCGGTGAGGAACTGGGCGCCGTGATCGAACACGGCATCGCCCACCGTGCGCGTGGCGACGCGGCCACCCGGGGCGTGGCCCTTGTCCACGACCATCACGTCATGGCCCGCGGCCTCGAGCTCGTGGGCCGCGAGCGCGCCGGCGATGCCGGCGCCGACGATCAGTACCTGGGACATGTCCACCTCCGAGCACGTTCGCAACGACACCGGGGGACGGACCGGCCCGGCGGCGACATGATGCCGGAACACGGGCACGAGCCCCACGGCCAGGCCCGTGCGCATCGGGTTCGGGGGCCGGTCGGCAGCCCCGGGCTGCCGTGTTGATCGACGAACGGATCCTGGCGGTGCGCACCGGTTGCTGCCCGCACACCGCGGTCTCAGTCCTGCTGACCCGGCGGTCCGTCGCCGTCCGGCCCCTGCCCGCCGCCCGGCTCGCCCTGCCCGCCCTCGTCCGCAGGGGGGTCGGTGTCCTCCGGCGGGTCGGTCACATCGTCGGTGGTGTCGTCGGGTTCCGGCGAAGGTTCCGTTGGGGTCTCCTCGGGGGCCTCGCCGGGCTCGTCGGGCTCTTCGGGCTCGTCGGGTTCGGCCGGGGCGGGGGGCTCGTCGCGGTCCGGTGCGTCGGTCTCCGGCTCCGCGGGGGAGGGGTCGCCGTCTTCCGGTTCGTCCTCGGCGATGTCGGCGGGATCCGTCTCGTCGACGGTGTCCGGGTCATCCGCCTGATCGGCACCACCGAACGGCCACAGGACCGCGAGCACGACGAAGGCGAGGAGCAGGACGGCGCCCACGGCGAAGGCGCGCCAAGGTGGGCGGGACCGGCGGGCCTCGTCGGACGTGTCCTCGTGGATCGCCACGGTCGGATCCGCGTCGGACCGCACGGCGGAGCCCGACGCGCTGCCGCCGCTGCCGCTCGCGCCTGGCGACGCCGGGAGCTCGGCGGGGCTCGCGGCTCCCGGGGTGAACGCCACCGTCAGTGGCAGCGTCGCCCCGCGGGATGGGCCTCCGGGTGGGTCCGTGGGTGCCCCACCGAGCAGGTCCGCCCGCATCTCGGTCGCATCGGCGTACCTGTCGGCAGGATCCTTGGCCAGCGCGGTCACGAGCACCGCCCGGAGTTCGTCCGGGACATCCGGCCGGTGCTCCTCGATCGGGCGGACCTCGCGGTTGAGGTGGGCGTAGGCGATCGCCAGTGGCGCCTCGGCGGTGAACGGCGGTTCGCCCGCGAGTTGCAGGTAGAGCATGCAGCCGACCGCATAGAGGTCGCTCGCCGGGCTGGCCGTGCCGCCCTCGACGAGTTCCGGGGCGAGGTAGGTGGGGGTGCCGAGCACGGTTCCGGCAGCCGTCAGGCCGGCGGTCACCTCGTCCATCGCCTTGGCGATACCGAAGTCCGTGAGCTTCACGCCCCCATCCTCGGGAAGGATGACGTTCGCCGGCTTCACGTCGCGATGTACGAGGCCGGCCTCATGGGCCGCCGCCAGGGCCTCCAGTACGCCGGCGGTGATGGCGATCGCCACCTCGACGTCCAACGGGCCGTCCTGTGCGACCAGTTCGGCCAGGGTCATCCCCCGGACGAGCTCCATGACGATGAAGGGTTGACCATCGTGCTCGCCCGTGTCGAACACGGTGACGGCATTCGGATGCCGCAGCCGGGCGCTGTCCCGGGCCTCGCGGAGGAACCTGGCCCTCGATGCCGCGTCGGGAGCGCGCGTGAGCAACTTCACGGCGACGTCGCGCTGGAGCACCCGGTCGCGCGCGACCACGACACGGCCCATCCCGCCCTCGCCGAGGACGTCACCGAGTTCGTACCGATCTGCGAGCACCGTCACGTGCAACCCTTCGGCCCGGGGCAGGCTAGCTCCCTCGGTTCGATGACGATCGTGTGGGGCACCGTCGGGCGAGGGGAGGGGATCGAGTGGTTCCTCGCCATCCCGCGAGGAGAAAGAAGAACACCTTCTTCTGGCCAGGGTTGCAAGTCACAGTGTGAATGAACCGCGCGATGTGGGTCACCTGGTTAGGACATCGGCGTCATGCGCGGGGTGAGGGATTGCATATCGGTGTTTCTATAGGTAAAACTCGTGTGGAAATAATTCCTGGACTTTTCCCACTTGGAACATATCGCTTCCCCCGATCGATGAAGAGGAAACCTGCCATGGCTGCCCGTGCGAAACCGTCAGAGGATGTCGTCCGTTCCTATCTGGAGAGCATCCTGAACCCCACCTTCGTCTCCCCGGAGATCGAGAAGTTGGAGGAACAACTCCGGGAGGAGACCGATGTCATCCAGATCGCGGTGCTGAAGCAGGCGCTGATCGACGAGCGTGAAGGCACATCGCTCGAAGACGCGTTCGTGGAACACGCGAAGGCTTGGGCCGATTCGACGAACGTCGGCGCGAAAGCCCTCAATGAGATGGGTGTGGAGCCCGGTGTCCTGTCACGTGCGGGTTTCGACGTCCGCGAACTGGAGTCGAAACGCGGCCCGAGCAAGTCGACCGAACGAGCCGCCCCGCGGACACGCGTGACCAGCGAGGACGTCGAGCGTTCCATCCGGGCCCACGCGGCCGGGACGATGCTCAGTGTCTCGGAGTTGGTCGAGAAGACCGGTGCCAGCAACGCGACCGTGACCAAGACCCTGAAGGGCCTGATCGGTGACGCGGTCAAGGAGCCGATCGACGACCCCGATCACTCCGGGCGAGGTCGCGCAGCGAAGCTCTACGAGCGCATCTGACCGACGGCGACGCGTCGGACACGAAAGACGCCCGGACAGGCGATGAGCCCCCACCATGGTGGGGGCTCATCCTGCGTGCTCCGCTGGTGCTGAAGGTGTTGCATCGACGAGCATCCGTCGAGGTGGTGGACCCGATGGGATTTGAACCCACGACCCCCTCCATGCCATGGAGGTGCGCTGCCGGACTGCGCTACGGGCCCGTGTCACGGACGTGTCCGTCACGAGGCGGGGGAGCGTACACGCCCGAGGCGGGACCATGCGAACCGCGCCACCCCGGCCGGTCATCGCCCGGGAGCCCGGTGGGGGCGAGCGCTACTCTCCGGCGGTCCGCTCCCGGAGGCCGAACCACCTGATGACCGATGTCCCGACGCCAGACACCAGCACGCCGGTGACCGCCGGCGGCTCGCCGGTGACCGAAGACGGCCCGGAGCGCTACGACCCCCTGGCGATCGAACCGTCGATCGCGCAACGCTGGTACGAGCAGCGCACGTATTCGTTGCGGCCTCCCGCGGGGGAGCCGAACGACGAGCAGGACGTCGAGCGGTTCTACGCACTCACCATGTTCCCGTACCCCTCGGGTGACCTCCACATGGGCCATGCGGAGATCTTCACGATCCACGACGCGTTGGTCCGTCACCTGCGGATGACGGGACGTCGGGTCCTGAACCCGATCGGCTGGGACGCGTTCGGTCTGCCGGCGGAGAACGCGGCCCGCAACCGGGGCGCCGACCCGAAGGCGTGGACCTACGCCAACATCGAGGAGCAGCGCTCCACGATCGTGCGCCTCGGGTACTCGTTCGATTGGGAGACCGTCCTCTACACCTGCGACCCGTCGTACTACCGGTGGACGCAATGGCTGTTCCTCGAGCTCTACGACGCGGGTCTCGCCTACCGGCGCGAGGCACTGGTCAACTGGGATCCGGTCGATCAGACCGTGCTCGCCAACGAGCAGGTCGTCGACGGCCGGGGGGAACGCTCCGGTGCCGTGGTACAGCGCGTCCCCCGTACCCAGTGGTTCTTCCGCATCACCGACTACGCGGACGAGTTGCTCGAAGGACTCGACGACATCGATTGGCCCGAGCGGGTGAAGAACTCGCAGCGGGCGTGGATCGGTCGGTCCGAGGGTGCGGAGATCACGTTCAAGACCGCCGGCGACGGCGACCAGCCCGCCGACGAGATCCTGGTCTACACCACGCGTCCCGACACCATCTTCGGTGCCACCTACTTCGTGTTCGCGCCGGAACACCCCATCGTCACCGAGCGTATGGAGGGCGACGAGGACTACGCGGCCTTCCTCGAGGAGGTCTCGCACCGCTCCGAGATCGAACGACAGTCCGGTGAGGGCGGTGGGAAGCGCGGATACCGGCTGCCCTTCCGGGTCGTCAACCCGTTCACCAACGAGGAGATCCCGGCGTTCGCGGCCGACTACGTGCTGATGGACTACGGCACCGGCGCGATCATGGCGGTACCGGTCGGTGACCAGCGGGACTTCGAGTTCGCGCGCCAGCAGGGGCTGGAGATCCGGGTGATCATCCACCCGACGGGGCCGGACGGCGAACTGCTGGAGGAGCTCGACGCCGACACGATGACCGAGGCCTACACCGGCCCCGGCGTGATGGTCAACTCCGGCGCGTACGACGGCCTGCCGTGGGACGAGGCCAAGGAACGCATCATCGCCGACGTCGAGTCCAAGGGCTGGGGGACCGAGCGGGTCAACACCCGGCTCCGGGACTGGTTGGTGTCGCGGCAGCGGTCGTGGGGCCCGCCCATCCCGATCGTGCACTGCGTCGAGTGCGGTGAGGTCCCGGTCCCGCTCGAGCAGCTGCCGGTGGAACTCCCCGACGACCTCGATTTCCAGGTCCAGGGATCCCCGCTCGACCAGCACCCGACATGGAAGCACGAGGCGGACTGTCCCCAGTGCGGCGATCCACGCGCGACCCGCGACATCGACACGCTGGACACCTTCGTCGACTCGTCGTGGTACTTCCTGCGCTACCTCTCGCCCGAGGCCGAGGACCGGGCCTGGCCCCCGGACGCCGCCAACCGCTGGTTGCCCGTGGACCAGTACACCGGCGGTGTCGAGCACGCGGTGCTCCACCTGCTCTACAGCCGGTTCGTGGTGAAGGCGATGCGCGACCGCGGTCACCTGCGTGCCGATGAGCCGTTCCAGGCGCTGCTCAACCAGGGTCAGGTCATCATGGACGGCGCATCCATGTCGAAGTCCAAGGGCAACCTGGTGGTTCCCGGCGAGGTCTACGACACCTACGGCGCCGACACCCTGCGCGGCACGATGCTGTTCGCCTCGGCCCCCGAGGACGACATCGACTGGGCGGACGTCTCCCCGACCGGGATGTACAAGTGGCTGTCCCGGGTGTGGCGGTTGACGATCGCCGAGGTGGACGGGGCGACCGGCGCGGGCCCGGCCGTGTCCGAGGTGGTCGCCACGGCCCTGCGCCGCGCCACCGCCGAGGCGATCGTCGGTGCGAGCCAGGACTACGACGCTCGCAAGTACAACACGGCTATCGCCAAGCTGATGACGCTGACCAACGCGGTGTTGGATGCGACCCGCGGGGGCGAGAGTGGTCCGCCGGTGCGTGAGGCACTGGAGGCCTTGCTGACGTTGTTGGCGCCGGTGTGTCCGTTCGTCACCGACGAGCTGTGGCAGCGGCTGGGCCACGAGGGATCGGTCCACGACCAGAGCTGGCCGGTCGCCGACACCTCGCTGTTGGTGCAGGACGAGGTGCAGATGGTCGTGCAGGTCAATGGCAAGGTGCGAGGTCGGATCACGATCGCGACCGATGCGGCGCAGTCGGCCGTCGAGGCCGCAGCCCGCGCGAACGAGGCGGTCGCCGGGCACCTCGAGGGCGAGGTGCTCAAGGTGATCGTCATACCGAACAAGCTGGTCAACTTCGTGGTGCGCGACTGACGGTCGGTCCCGGCGGCTGGGCGTCAGGGCAGTTCGGGCCGCACCTCGTCACGCCACCAGTCGAGGAACCCATCGGTGCGGTCGGGGCCGACCTGGACCACCGAGACGTGGTCGTAGCCCGCGTCGATGGCGGCCTTCACCCGATCGACGAGGGTGGCCGGATCGGCGCCCGTCGCGACCAACCCGGTGATCCGGTCGTCGCTCACCAGTTCGGCGGTCGCGTCGAACCCCGGCACGTTCGGCAACTCCGACATCACCTTCCATCCGGTGGCACCGAAGGCGAAGTGGTGGGCCGCATCGAGTGCGACCTCCGGGTCCGGGTCGTAGGCGACCGGGATCTGGGTGATCGCCTCGCCGTGCCCCTTGGCGTCCTTGAAGCTGCTGGCCACGTTCGGATCGGGTGAGTCGCAGACGATGGCCTCGGCGTGTTCCGTGGCCAGCTCGATCGAGCGCGGTCCGGAGCCTGCGATGGCGATCCGGGGTGGGGTGTCGGGTAGCGACCAGATCTTCGCATCCTCGACCGTCAGGCGGGGACTGCGGTGGGTGACCCACTCGCCGCTCCACAACCGACGCATCACCTCGACGGACTCCGCGAGCATCGCGTGGCGCACGTCGATCGGGGGCCAGCCCCTGCCGACGACGTGCTCGGAGAGGTTCTCGCCGGCGCCGAGCCCCAGGGTGAACCGTCCGTCGGAGAGCAGCTGCACCGTGGCAGCGGCCTGAGCGATGACCGCCGGGTGGTAGCGGACGAAGGGGCAGGTCACCAACGTGATCAGCTCGAGCTGTTCGGTCCGGCTCGCGACGGCGCCCAGCACGCTCCAGGCGAACGGGCTGTCGGTGTGGCGGGACAGCCACGGGTGGAAGTGGTCCGACATGCCGAGGAAGTCGAACCCGGCCGACTCCGCGGCCTCGGCCTGCTCGACCATCGCGGTGGGGCCGTTGAGTTCGGAGAACAGGGTGAATCCGTAGGTGGTCACGTCACGCTCCTGCGCTGGGTCGGGTGGAACCGCTCGAGGGTCACGCATGCCCGGCTCGGTTGTGACCTCGTCGTTCGGTCACCTGGCTGGGTGCCACCCCCGGACGGCGGGACCGAAGGGGTGCCCTAGGCTCGGGCGGGGCCCGGGCCAGATTGCTACGGGCCGGACAGCCGAACATGGGAGACATGATGGGTGGGGTCGCGGTCGTGACCGACTCGACCGCCGATCTGCCGTCGGCTCTGGTCGAATCGATCGGCCTGCGGGTGGTGCCGTTGTCGGTGACCTTCGGGGACACCTCGCTCATCGCCGGTGTGACCCTGTCGCGCGAGAGCTTCTACGCGAGGCTCACGGAGACCGATCGGATCCCGACCACCTCGCAGCCGGCGCCGGTGTGGTTCGAGGAGGCCTACGCCGATTGCGTCGACGACGGCAAGGACGCGATCGTGTCGATCCACTGCTCCTCGGCACTGTCGGGCACGGTGGGGTTGGCGCGTGACCGCGGCGCGCGGATGCCCATCCCGGTCGAGGTGATCGACAGTCGACTGGTCGGCGGGGCCTTGGGGTTGGCGGCGCTGGCCGCGCACCGGGTGGCCGAGGACGGCGGGTCCGTCGCGGCCGTGGTCGCCGCGGCGGAACGGGTGCGGCGGACCGCGCGGAGCCTGATCGTGGTCGACAGCCTCGATCACCTGAAGCGTGGTGGGCGGGTCACGGGAACGCAGGCCGCCCTCGGGACCGCGATGCGGGTGAAACCGTTGCTCCATCTGACCGCCGAGGGGCGGGTCGAGGTGCTGGAACGCACCCGGACGTGGTCCCGCGCGCTCGACCGGGTGACGGAGCTGGCGGTGGAGGCAGCCGCCGGCGCGTCCGTCGACATGGTGGTCGTCCATGCGGTCGCACCGGACCGGGCCGACGAGCTGACCGAACGGCTTTCAGCCCGGCTGGACGTGAGGGAACGGCACCACACGTTGATCGGGCCGATCGTCGGCACACACGTCGGACCGGGCGCGGTCGGTGTCGCGGTGGTCCCCACGCGCTGAGCCGGGTCGAGCCCGGTCGTCCACAGCGTCGGGGTGATCCGTGGACGCTACGGGCGAGTTGGGGTGCAGCCTGTGCTGCATGGACGATCCGATGCACGACCCGGCCCCTGACCCGGCCCCTGACCCGACCCGTGCTGCCCGCGTGGCCCGGTGGCTCCAGCCGAGCCCTCCGGAGCTGGCCGGGCTGGCCGTGCTGGTGCTCGGCGCGGTCGTGGCCAGCGGCCTGCTGTGGTTCCAGGCGGCGCAGCGGCCGTCGGAACTCGGGAGCGGTGCCGCGACGGCCGGTGTGGCGGTGGATGCGGACCTGACCACCGACGGCCCGGCGCCGGGGGGCACCGACGGAACCGCCCCGGCTCCGCACGACCCCGACGGGTACGGGACGGACCATGGCGACCAGGCAGGGGCGGAACATGCCGGCGGTCCGGGATCCCCCGCCCCCGCGGACGTCACGGCCGCCACCGAGGCCACGGTCCACGTCACCGGGGCGGTGGCGGACCCCGGACTGGTCGTGCTGCCGGTCGGGAGCCGTGTCGGGGACGCGGTGGTCGCGGCCGGCGGCCTCGTCGGGGGCGCGCAGGACGAGCGGATCAACCTCGCCCGACCGGTGGTCGACGGCGAACACGTCCACGTGCCGCGTGAGGGCGAGGAGCTCCCGCCAGCCGGTCCGGCGCTCGAGGGGGTGGAGCCCGGTGGCGTGACGGGCGGTGCGGGATCGGTGGACGGGCGGGTGGACATCAACCGCGCCGGTACCGCAGAGCTCGAGACCCTGCCCGGCATCGGCCCGGCGCGCGCCGCGCAGATCGTCGCGCACCGCGAGCAACATGGACCGTTCGTCGCCCCAGGTGACCTCCGTGCCGTGTCGGGTATCGGGGAGGTGATCTTCCAGGGACTCGCCGAGCTCGTGACGGTGGGGTGAGCGACCGGGACGGGCCCGCGCCCCTGGGGGCGGCGATGGGACCGATGCCGGTGTGGGCGGTCGCGGGGATCGGCGGGTCGCTGGTGGGGGAGGTGGTGGGGGCCCGGGTCCCACCTGCGGTAGGTGCGCTCGCTGCGGGAGCGGCGTTGGTCGCGGCGGCGGCGGTGCTGGGGGTCCTGCTGGTGATCGCGGTGTCCGCGCATCGCCGGGGCCGGGTCGCGTTGCCGGTCCGGCTGGGGGTCGCGGCGTCGCTGCTGGTCGCGCTCGTGTGCGGGGGTGGGGTCGTGCTGCGGATCGCCACGACCTCGGTGGGGTTGCTGCCGGAGCTCGCGGAGCGTGGCGGCCAGGTCGAGCTCGTGGCGAGCGTGGTCGCCGAGCCGCGGCCGATCGCCACCGGCTGGCACGTGCTGGTCCGGGTCGACGAGGTCGAGGGGATCCCGACCCGGGAGCGGGCGGCTCTGACCCTCGACGACGACCCCCCGCCGCTCGGATCGAGCTGGGTGGCGCGTACCTCGGCCCGGCCCTTGCCCGAGGGCGGATACGGGGGTTGGTTGGCCCGACAGCACGCCGTGGTGGTCCTCGATCCCGTGTCGTGGGAGCGGGACGGACCGCCCGGGCGGCTGGCGTCCGCCTCCGAGGAGGTGCGGGAGCGGGTGCGGCAGGCCGCCACCCGCTACCTCGACGTCCGCGTGGGAGGCCTGCTGGTCGGTTTCGTGACCGGCGACAGGCGCCTGCTGCCCGAAGCCGACCAGATCGCGATGCGAGCCACGGGGTTGACCCATCTGACGGCGGTCAGCGGGTCCAACGTGGCGATCGTGATCGCCGGGGTGCTCGCGGTCGCGGCCGTGCTCCGGGTCGGGGCGCGTGGCCGACGCATCGCCGTGGCATCGATGGTGCCGTGGTTCGCGTTCGTGACACGGTTCGAACCCAGCGTGCTGCGGGCCGGCACCATGGCGGTGCTGCTGCTGCTGGCCAGCTCGCGGGGACAGGTCCGTGATGCCCGGCACGCCCTGGCGGGCGCCGTGCTGGTGCTGGTGCTGATCGATCCCCGGCTGGCCGGATCGCTCGGACTGTTGCTGTCCGCGACGGCGACCGCGGGGGTGTTGGTCGTGGCCCCGTTGGTGCGGGGCAGGCTGCCCGACCGGCTGCCCAGGCGGTTGGCCGAACTGACCTCGATCACCATCGGCGCCCAGGTCGCGGTGGTCCCGGTCCTGCTCGTCACCTTCGGCGAGATCGGTCTGGCCACCATCCCCGCGAACCTGATCGCCGTGCCGGCTGCGGCGATCGCGGCCACGCTGGCCTTCGTCGGGACCGCCCTGGCGCTGGTGCACGTTGAACTCGGTGCGCCGCTGTTCGCGTTGGCCGGGCCCGCGACCCGGATCGTGCTCGCCGCCGCGCACGGGTTCGCCGGTGTCGGTGGCGTCGTCGAGGTGGACCGACCGGCGACCGTGATCGCGCTGCTGGCCGCCTGCGGGTGGATCATCGCCAGGCGGGGACGTGCCGCGGCGCGGGGGACCGCAGCCGTGGCGCTGGTGGCGGTGCTCGTCGCCGGCGCGCCGCTGGCGACCGGACGGCTGCCCGCATCGGGGTTCACGGTCACCGCCATCGATGTCGGCCAGGGCGACGCCTTCCTGGTCGAGACGCCCGGCGCCCGGGTCCTGATCGATGCCGGCGGCGACGACCGCGCGGCGAGGTGGCTGCGGCAGAACGGGCGCGCGCGGCTCGATCTGGTGGTGGCGACCCACCCCCATCTCGATCACATCGGCGGGGTTCCCGACGTGCTCCGGACCGTGCAGGTGGATGCCGTGTGGGCCGCGCCGCTGCCCACCGAGCTACCCCAGGCGGCGGAGACGTTCGCGCTGGCCGCGGCGATGGGTGTGCCGGTACGCGCACCCACGAAGGGCGAGCAGGTCCAGGTCGGGGACCTGCGGGTGGAGGTCCTCCACCCCGCGCCCGGTCGGCCCTACCGGTTCTCACGGAGCGAGCTGAACGAGAGTTCCTACGTCCTGCGGTTCCACCACGACGGCCGGCGGGTGCTGACCACCGGCGACGTCGAGCGCGAGGCGCAGGCCGACCTGCTCGCGGGGGGCGCGGAGCAGCTCCGGGCCGAGTTGTTCACGGTGCCTCACCACGGGTCGCGGA
Organism: Nitriliruptoraceae bacterium; assembly: GCA_003558435.1. Classification (GTDB taxonomy): domain Bacteria; phylum Actinomycetota; class Nitriliruptoria; order Nitriliruptorales; family Nitriliruptoraceae; genus PWLR01. The sequence continues at coordinate 23,639 of PWLR01000027.1, forward strand.
CCACCGACCCGGCGTTCCTGGCGGCCATCGGGGGGCGGGTGGGTCTGATCAGCGCCGGGCGCGACAACCGGCACGGCCACCCCCACGAGGAGATCGTGGACATGCTCGATGCAGCGGGGGTGACGGTGCGGCGCACGGACCTCGAGGGGACCGTCACCGTCGAGGTGCCGGGCGTCGTGGATCGTCGTGCATCCCCGCGGTTCCCCCGGTCGAACATCCAGGTTCTGCATCCAGTGGCGTCGACGGGGTCGGTCGTTCGTCGGTTCCCCGGCGGCGTCGCATCGACCAACGTCTCCACGCATGACGACGCATCACGGATGTCGTCCCCTGCAGCAACCCGATGCACGATCCGAGGAACAGGAGTTCACCATGTCCGTCGCCCGAGTGACCGAGATCAGTGCGAAGTCGGACACCAGCTTCGAGGACGCCGTCAGTACCGGCATCCAGCGGGCCACCCAGTCGCTGCGCAACGTGCGTTCGGCCTGGATCAAGGAGCAGCGCGTCGACATCTCCGGCGACTCGATCGCCTCCTACCAGGTCAACCTGATGGTGACGTTCGAGCTGGAGGACTGACCGGGGACCGACCAGCGTCCCACCCGGCGGGGGAGGTCGGCGACCGGTCGGTCACCCCCGGGCGGTAGGGCCGCGTGCGGAGGGGGTTCCCTCGGCTCGTGGTCACCGAACGGTGTGACACTGGACGGTGGGACCTCGACGAAGGTGGCAGCCCGTGCCGAGCACGCGAACGCGGTTGGCGACGATGCGTGCGGGTCGTCTCGCGGTCGCGATGACGGCGGCGGCGGTGCTGGGTGTCGCCTGCACGCCCGCGCAGGACGATCCCGGGGCACCCGAGGAACGACCGGACGACGCCCCCGCCACGGATGAGGCCGATGACGCGGCGGCGCCGCCGAGTGCCGGCCCGGCCCTCGACATCGTCGCGCTGGTCCAGGATTTCGCGCCTCAGACCGTGGCGGTCGAGGTCGCGATCGACCAACCCGGCCAGACGGCACAGGGGGCCGGAAGTGGGGTGATCTGGCGACCCGACGGGGTCATCGTCACCAACCACCACGTCATCGCCGAGGCCGACGACATCACCGTGGTGCTGGCCGATGGCACGCGCTACGAAGGGGAAACGATCGCGTCGGACCCGCGCACGGACGTGGCCCTGGTCCGCATCGAGGCGGAGGGTCTGACCACCGCGACGTTCGCCGATCAGCTGCCGGAGATCGGTGAGCCGGCCGTGGCCATCGGCAACCCCCTCGGCTTCCAGAACACCGTGACCGCGGGGATCGTGTCGGGGGTGGACCGGTCACTGCCCATCATCCCCGGTCAACCGCCGTTGGTCGGCCTGATCCAGACGGATGCCGCGATCTCGTCCGGCAACTCCGGTGGCGCCCTGGTCGGGGCCGACGGCACCGCGATCGGCATCAACGTGGCGGTGGTGGACGGGGATGCGGCGCCGGGGGTCGCACAGGGCCTCGGGTTCGCGATCCCGGCCACGACGGTCGTCTCCGTCGCGGAGCAACTCCTCGAGGACGGTGCGGTCGAACACGCCTACCTCGGTATCGCGGGGGTGGGCCTCACGCCGCAACTCGCCGAGCAGTTCGGGTTGGAGGAAGACCGCGGTGCCCTGGTCGGCGAGGTCGAGCCGGGCGGACCGGCCGACGCCGCCGGCCTGCAACAGGGCGATGTGATCGTCGAACTGGACAGCGAGGAGCTGGCGGACCTGGGCGAGCTGCTCGGCATCCTCCGGGGCCGGGCCCCCGGTGACGAGGTCGTCGTCGGGTTCGTGCGGGACGGCGAGACACGGACCACGGAGGCCGTCCTGGATGAACTCCCCGACGAGGAAGCGGCCCCAGCCGAGCCGTTCCCCGAGGACCCGGACGATCCGGACGGGCTCCCCTGACCGGTAATCTCGCCCCATGTTGCGTCCTGGAAGCTGCGTCGTGCCCGCGGGTGGAAGTCCCGACCGGGTAGACACCGGAGTGCCCGGCAGTAGGCCCCAGTCCGTCGTCGAGAGGTGGCGGGCCGAGCGGGGTGTC
>PWLR01000254.1 GCA_003558435.1 Nitriliruptoraceae bacterium
ATCCAAGCTTCATCCCATCAAAAGTTTCCGCTACAAACTCAAACGAAAAACTTTGCTCTTCTGTGGTAAGTTCTATGATTCCATCATCTTCCAGATCAGGATCCAGTAGGTTGTGAAAACTGCCGCCGTCTTCTCCAAAAAACACGGCTATTTCTTTATCATCCCCGGCTTTTGCATAAAAGGTCAACTCATAAGTTTCACCTGCTTCTAAATTGTCAATCTGATCCTGAGTAAGGGCTTGATTGAACTGCACATGCCAAAACTCCGCACCTGTTGTATTGGTGATCTCATGGATACTTACCCAGCCTGGCTCTACTCTTGGACCTGTAAAGTCTCCATTTCTGATAAGGGTCTCCTGTGCAGCGACACTTAAGCCAAAAGCAGCGCACAAAAGAAATGTTGCAAAAAAATGTAAACGTTTTTTCATAATAAAAATAATTTTAATGAGTAATTGGTTTAAGTTCAATTATAATTGCTAAAGGTTTAACGGAAACCATGATTGTTTTAAAATTGAAAGCTCATTTAATTGGCATGAGTTTTTAAATAAAACAAAAACTCAAGTTAGCGACTTTCTGCAATAAATCGCAATCAAACAAATACATCTCTGATACATCATTTTGAAACCCTATTACACCATTATTACATCATATTTATTTTAAGAAAATTTCCTGGCACCGGAATGATTTCTTCAATTATACTGGTTCTCCTAAAAACCAGGGAACCTTACTTTTGCTTTTTGGCGAAGAATGCAATTTGCGCTTCCAAAATGACCCATACAGCCAGGATCAGTATGATTATATTCACGAAAAACAGCATCAAGTTTTGCGCTTGCCAGAAGTTGAACTGATTCGAAATGGCAGCCCAGAGGCTAATCACACACATCAGTGCGGCTGGAATTGCAGTCGCCAACCATCTATAACCGTCTTTTCGCTTAAGGTAGAGTGTGAGAATCACCAAAACCAAGGCCGCTAGCACCTGGTTGATGTTTCCAAACAGTGGCCAGAGCAAAAGCGCACCCTCCCCGCCAAAACCGGTGGAGAATGCAAGCAGCGCAGCAGAAATGACAACGATTGCTGTGGCAAAATAATGATTGTTGATGGGATTGCTGGAATTTACGGTTTTCGTTGCTACCTGTTTTCCAAATAATTCCTGCAGGAAAAAGCGTTGCATCCGCACCGATGTATCCAGGCTGGTTCCTGCAAAAGATGCTACAACCACACCCATAATAAGTACACCAAAAGACTTTGGAATGCCAATGCCGGCAATGATGTTGGCCGAACCCTCCACGAAAGCTGCCAGCTTGCCTGTCATGCCTGAAGCAGCACCCCATGAACCATAATTTGAACCCCAGGCTGCCAATCCATATAAAACCTCACCGTCGGGTGTTGTAAAACCCAAACCCAACCCGGCTGCCACAGCAATAATGACCAATATGGCCAATGCACCCTCTGTAAGCATGCTCCCGTAACCAACGAAAAGCGCATCGTTTTCGCGACTTATCTGTTTGGATGTAGTTCCGGAAGACACCAGGGCATGGAAACCTGACACAGCACCGCATGCGATGATGATAAACAGGAATGGCCATAGAGAAGGTGCATCCACCGGCCCCGAATCATAAGCTGGAGCAACAAACAATAGATCCTGACTAAAGGTAACTATGCACGTTCCTGCAATCAAAAGTCCCATGGCAAACAATAGCTGGTGGGTATTGATGGAATCCCTCGGTTGCATCAATGTTGTTACCGGGAGAATCGAGGCAACAAAAGCATATACCAGTAATATGATTGTCCACAAACCAGTGGCTGGTATTCCAAACGCCTCGGTTAACCTTATGGGAACAAAATAACCAATCCCAATGGTAAGATACATGACAAATAAAGCCAACAGGCTCCAGGCAATATAGCTCCTCCCTTTTTTCATTACAAAATACCCCAACAAGACTGCAATAGGAATTTCAAGCCATACGGTAAGTACAGCACCTGGGTACAAGTCAAATATGATGGCCATAACCAAGCCCAGGATGGCAATGAATATCCATAACTCAAGCAATCCAATGATAAACAGGAATATTTTGGTACGCCGGCTGAGATAAATCCCGGTTATTTGTGCAATGGAATAACCTTTGTTACGCATCGATACAAGAAGCACGCCTAAATCATGCACGGCTCCGATGAAAACACTGCCAAAAAACACCCATAACACGGCTGGCACCCATCCCCAGATAATGGCAATTGCCGGTCCGACAATCGGCCCCGTTCCTGCTATGGAAGTAAAGTGATGACTAAAAACAATGTGTTTTTTGGTAGGTATATAATCGAAGTCATCCCGCATGATGGATGCTGGAACTTTCGCATCTTTATTGACTCGAAAAATAACCCGGCTGATAAACCTGCCATAGATGTGGTGCATAAAAATATACCCAAAAAAGACAAGGATCATTAACAACAAAGGTGACATAATGCGGTGCTTTGATGCCTGGTGTGATCGAAGGCCTTTATTTTTCGATAATTATTCAAAAATACAACAAATTTTATGTGCGAATTAGCAGTGGCCATCTGGCTGTTGGTTTATGGCAGCACATGTTTTCTATTATTTCAGCAATCCTATGAATACCTGACGGGGAAAATATGAAAGTTCAGAAAAACAAATTATCTTTGAATAAAAGCAATGCAATCCATGCGTAAGCTTCCCTAAAAAAAACCAGGCCATGCAAAATCACACTTCGTTCAGGATGCTGAAAATGTTTTTGTGTTGCATGTTCTTTGTTGCCGCGAGTCTCAATTCTGCAAAGGCACAGTGGGAGCCCGTGAAGTATGACATGGATATCCGGGTTGATTATGCATCTGCAAAAATTTATGCAGACTGCAAGCTCACCGTGACAAATACAAGCACTGGCCCTTCCCGCAATCTCCCATTGCTTCTTTACAGGTTATTGTCGGTGTCATCGGTTACGGACATGCAGGGAAATGCATTGCCATTTGAGCAAAACATTAAAGCATTTGATGAAATACCGAGGCTCCAGGTCAATGTGGTGAGCATTGAATTGCCCGAAAAACTTGAGGAAGGAGAGGAATACAGTGTGCATATAAAGTATGAGGGCTTCATTTTTGGCTATACAGAAGCAATAGGGGGTTATGTAAGGGAACGTATTGAGGAACCTTTTACCATATTGCGTCAGGACAGCTATGCGTACCCTCAACCCGGTCATCCAACGATCGAATCGATGATGCATGTCATGCATCATTCCTATGACTACAAAGTGAATATCACCGTTCCGGAACATCTTGTCGTAGCCAATGGCGGAAAGTTTGTCTCAAAAACGTCCAAAAATGGTTACACTTCATATACCTACCGAAACATCAAGCCTGCCTGGCGAATGGATTTTGCCATTGCTTCCTATGAAATTATGGAAGATAGCGGGATCAGGATGTTTTATTTCTCAGCACTTGATGAAGAAGCCAGGGATTTAATGGGCGTTTTGAAAAATACAATGGCGCTTTTTACCGAATGGTTCGGACCATTGAAAGATTTTGAAAGTTTCTCCGTCATACAGGTTCCTGCGGGCTATGGTTCGCAGATGGACGTGACAAGCATCATTCAAAGCGGAGAAGTTTTTACAAGGGATGACATCAATGCGAATTTAAATTTATATCATGAGCTTTCTCACCTGTGGCATCCCATGGAAATTGAACCAAGGCCGCCAAGCCGATGGAATGAGGGGCTTGCCACGTTTACCGAATACCTTGCAGCAGAAAAACTGGAAGAAAGAAGCGGACTGGTTGAAAAATCCAGCATGGCGATTAGCCAAAATTTCGTCAACCGCTGCAAAAACATGCCAAACTGCCGGGAGACACCGCTGATCGACTATGGCAAGGCAAGGATGACCCAACATTCGTATACCAAAGGGATGGTGCTCTTTCATGTGTTGTACGAACTTATTGGACACGATGAATTCATGGGTCTGATCCAAAGATATTACCAGGCCTATTATAAGACAGGCGGCTCAACGCATGATTTGACGGAAATGATAAAAGAACTGCCACACGAAGGGCTTACACGTTTCGTTGATGAATGGTTTTACGGAACCCGGTCAAGTGAATACCTGTTTGAAGGAAAAAGTGTTGAAGAGATTGTTAGCATTTATAATGAATAGAATATGCGTTATGCAGCCACATGGCTCTCGCCAAATACCCTTCTCAGCAGATCGGTTACCCTTGCCACCGGGTCGTGGCGAATTTTCTGTTCCTGTTCAGCAAGCTTCAGGAACAAGCCATCGAGCGCCCGTTCGGTAAGGTAGGTATCCAGCTCCACATCCACTGTTTCCAGGCCACCCAAACGGCCGACAGTGGAATTTGCCACGTTGTTCCAGTTGCTTGTTAATGTGTTCCAGGCGTCCATCGTGGAGATGTTGCCCGCAATGGGTGTTTCCGCAGATGCCCTGATCCGGGGCTGATAAAGCTGGTAAAGGTCTGCATAGGTATTTTCTTTCAAATATTGGGTAGCTGCATCATCCTCACCACGTAAGATCGAAAACCCATCCTGGATGGTCATCTGGGAAACGGCCCCGGCAAAAATGGGAGCAGCTTCCCGGGCCGCATCCTCTGCTGCCCTGTTTATACGCAGCACCACATCTTCAACCAGCGCTGCCCCACCGGGCAGGTAGGACAAGTTTTCTGTTATCACACTGGCCTGCGGTGGCAAACTGATACGCACGCCATCATTGAGATAATACCCATCACGGACAGCCAGGCCGGCCGCGGCCGAGTCAGCTCCAATGGTCAGGGCCTGCCTGAGTCCACGCACAACCTCCGCCTCCGTCAAAGGCTGCGGACCATCCAGTCCTTCAGCGATCTGCAACAGATGCTCGCAACTGGTTAAGAACGAGATCAATAGTACATAAAGAAAAATATTCATTTTCATTTTAGCGAGGTATTATTTGGTTAAGGAATTATAGGTTACGCCCTACCCTACCCCTTCTCAAGCTCCGTTTTGATCCTTTCAAGAAAAACCAGGTAGTCGCTGTCGGGGTATTGGGTGGCAAAGTCTGCAATTACCCCGGGCAGTTCATCGTGGGGCTGTCTCCGCGCATATTGATCTGCAATGTAGGCTGCCATAAAAAATTCAAGTGTCGCCCCAGAAAAGATTTCCGGAGTTCTGTCCAGGGTGTGGGATATGGCCTGCCTGGCTTCCCGCTGTTCTATTCTTATTTTCACAAATTCGTCATAGTCAAAGTCCGGATCGGTATATATGTGATGCCAGTAAGTGTACAACAGGTAATCATACGCACTCAGTGAACTGAAAAACCAGGGGTTATCCGTTGGAACGGCTGTAAGCGCATCTTCCCAGATCTCAAAAACCTCATCAGGCACCATTCGGTCACCGGCCATAATGCGCAAATAATTTGCCGAGGCGACCACCGTCCTGGCAACCTGGTAATACAACTGCCGGTCTGTTTTTATTAGTTCGTAGATGTCTTGTGATAGTATCCCGGCATCATATGCTGAATCGATCTTTTCCATCTCTTTTTGCAGATCAGCCAGCAGGGCCTTATTGACCGCCTGGTAATTCGATATGTCAAACGGGTATTCATAAAAACAGTTCCGGGGATCCTGGTGGTTAAAGGAGTTGTAAAAAACCTGGACATCGCAAAAATCGCCATTCATTTCAAAGCCTTCCGAGGGGTCAAAGAACAATTCGACGTGATATTCACGGCCGGGCTCCAAGATTAGCGACGGGGCCCCATAAAAAAGGAAGTTTACAAATGCCGGACGTCCGGTAGTTCTGGTAAAGCTAAAGCTGCCCTCCGGGCACAGCTCAGCATGGTCGGTAAAATAGCGGTGGACTACCCCGTTGACTGTCGCCGTGGATGCGATTCTTTCGCGCGGCTGTCCGGAATAATGGCCGCTGACGACAACTTCTCTTTGTTCCGTGGCGCATCCTGTAAGCAGGATGAGAAGCAGAAAAAACAGTTTAATGGTTGAGTTCATGGCGGAGAATAAAAAGGTTTTGAAGTAAAAATACATAAAAAACATCACGAATGATGATTGGCTGAAATCACAAGTGGACTGCAAGGAACAAATAATCCCTTCACCTCCTTAATATTTTTTCCATTGCTTTGCCTTTTGCCAGCTCATCAACGAGTTTATCAAGGTAGCGGATTTGCTGCATCAGCTTGTCATCAATTTCATCAAGCTCACTGCCATTCATTTTGTTCCATTCAGCCGGATCTTTTAAAGAGGACTTGTCTTTTAAGATCACCGGATCATCTGCCTCAAGCAGGATGATGTTTCCCTTTTTGGGCTTCAGTTGCTGTTGAAGAAAAACGGGAAAACGCACCTTCCCTATCTGATAAAACCCTGGCAGACAATTGGTCATTTTTGACTTTATCAAATTTGTTATGCCGAATTTTGTTATCTTTAGTATCCATAAAAGATAGTCTTGTGCGCCCAATTGGTGATGTGCTTTTTGTTTTTGTTTTGCACGTCTAAAATGCACATAATCAATGGATTAAGCAAGTTGTCTTTTTTTCATCAAAAAACGCTCAACTTAGGTCAAAGATGAAGATACTTCTGATCTCACCTGCTGTTGATGCTGAAAAGCGCACCAACAAATGGCTGATGATGCCGCAGCTTTCCTTGTATATTTTAGAAGGATTAACTCCTGCCGGGCATGATGTCTCCATAATTGAAGAAGAGTCAGACTTTGTTGACCCTGACCAGGAGTGCGATTTGGTTGGGATTAGCTGCATGACGGCCAATGCACCACGAGCCTATGAACTTTGTTCAGAATTTCAAAAAAGGGGTAAAACAGTCGTTTTGGGCGGAGTGCATCCCTCTATTCTCCCTGAGGAAGCCTTGCAACATGCCGATAGTGTGGTAGTGGGCGAGGCAGAAGGAGTATGGGAAAACCTGCTTGATGATTTCCAGAACAACAATCTGAAAAAAAAATACCACAATCCCGATCCGGACCTGAAGAATTATGTTCCTAAGGATTTCAGTACTGTTGTCAACAAAAGCAAATTCCATGTCATCCCTGTTTTGACCACCCGGGGATGTCCCTACAAATGTGATTTCTGTTGCGTTAGCAATCTGTACGGCAAAAAAATCAGGCATGTTCCTGTTGAAAATGTGGTTAGAGATATCCGGGAATCCGGAGCCAAAAACTTTTTGTTTCTGGATGACAATATTATTGGGCATAAAAAATACGCAAAAGAACTGTTTAAGGCCATTAAGCCACTGAAAATCAGATGGGGTGGACAAGCATCGGTGTCGTTGCTGGTGGAAGACAATGAACTACTGCAGCTTGCAGCTGAAAGTGGATGCAAATCGCTTTTTATTGGGATTGAAAGCGTGTCAACAGAACAATTAAAAACCTTACGAAAGGGTATTAAAGAGATTGCCCACCTGGAAAGCTCTCTGAAAAAAATCAAAAAAATGGGGATTTTGATCCACGCATCTATGGTTTTTGGTTTTGACAACGATACCAAAGAAACCTTTGATGAAACAGTAGCCTTTCTGCAAAAAAACCAGGTAAGCACAGCCTCCTTCAATGTATTAACTCCCTA
>PWLR01000111.1 GCA_003558435.1 Nitriliruptoraceae bacterium
AGAACCCGAGCTCGAACGCCTCGAAGATCGCCGCATCGATACCGCGGGGCGAGACGGCGTCCCCGACCGTGGCCACCCGCATCCCCGCGAGCGGAGCCGCCCCGCCGCGAACCGGGGGCAACGCCACCGACTCCCTCGGGGTCGCCAGGACCACGGTCGGCAGATCGGTGTGGCGCGTGACCGTGGCCGAGAACGTGTCGGTGGCCTGCAGGTGCGGTCCGCGCCGCTCGACCCGGACCCCGGTGGTGACCGCGACGTCGCCCTCGCGCAACTGCTCGAACAGGCGTTGCCGATCCATCGTCGCCTGTACGTGGGGGAACAGCGTGTCGAAGGCGCTGAAGACGTGCACGTGATGGCCGCGCGCCAACAGGGTGAGCACGATCCCCGAGGCGTAGCTGGTGCCGTCGTCGTCGACGACCGCGATCCGGCCCACAGCGGCGGACGGCTCCTGCAGGGCGGTCCATGCGTCCACGACCCGCCCGTGACCGGCGGATGCGTCGTCGGACACCTCGTGGTCACGATCGGGATCGGCCCCGACGCCGTCGGGGCCCGCGAGCGACGAGCCGTGACGTGGTGCCCGCGCCCCGGTGGCCAGCACCACCCCGTCAGGTGCCATCGAACCCAGCAGTCCGGGCGTGGCCGCGGTGCCGAGACGCATCTCGACGTCGTGGCGGCGCAACTCGCGCGCGAGGTCATCGACCAGCCCGGCGAGCGTGCGCCGGCCGGGCACGTTCGCGGCCAGCCGCAGCTGCCCGCCGAGCACCTCGTCGCGTTCGATCAGCGTGACGAGGTGGCCGTTGGCCGCCAGGGTGCCTGCGGCCTTCATCCCGCCCGGACCGGCACCGACCACGACCCAGCGTTGCCGCCGGTCGGCCGCCGGCGGGGTCGATCGGGTCCGTTCGCGGCCCACCACCGGGTTGACGGTGCAGCTCATGGGCAACCCGATCGCGCCCCGGCCGAGGCAGCCCTGGTTGAGTCGGATGCAGTGGGTCACCTCGTCGCTGCGGTCGGTGCGCAGCTTGGTCGCCAGGTCCGGGTCGGCGATCTGGGCCCGGGTGAGCGCCACCATGTCGGCCACGCCCGAGCGGATGACCTCGTCGGCGTCCCCGACCTCGGCGGCGACCCCGACCCCGAACACGGCGAGGTCGGGGTTGCGGGCCTTGACGGCCGCGACCTCGTCGCGCATCCACGCGGCCGGCATCGCCGCCGACGGGAACACGTAGTGGGGGTTGTGGTAGCCGCCGGCGCCGAGGTCGATGAAGTCGATCCTGGCGTGGGCGCGCAGGTGGTCGATGACCTCCAGCACCTCGGCGTTGGTCAGCCCGCCGTCGATGAACTCGTCGGCCACGATCCGGATGCCGACCACGTAGTCGTCGCCGACCCGCTCCCGCACCGCACGCAGCACCTCGACGGGGAACCGGGCCCGGCCGGCCATATCGCCGCCGTAGTCGTCCTTCCGGAAGTTGTAGAGCGGTGAGAGGAACTGGTGCAGCAGGTAACCGTGGGCCATGTGCACCTCCACGCCGTCGAACCCGGACGCGCGGGCGATGTCCGACGAACGCGCCCAACCCTCCACGAACGCGGCGATGTCGGCGTGGGTCGCCGCCGTGGTCGCCACCCCCGTGGAGGGCGAGGTCACACGCGAGGCGGAGTAGACGGCGCGGGGCCCGTCGGGGCCCTGGGGCTGGGCCTGCGCGCCGTGGTGGTTGAGTTGGACGAACATCTTCGTGCCGTGGGCGTGCACGGCCTCGGTCAACCGGCGACCGGCCGGCACGGCCTCGTCACGGAACCCGTCGGGGAACCCGCGGATCGACGACGACGGGTGCACGAACCGGTTGCCCGCCACCAGCAGCCCGACCCCGCCCTGCGCCCGGCGTTCGGCGTAGGCGACGTCCTGGTCGGTGTCGAGGCCGTCGTGGCCGTACAGCTTCGAGTGCGCCGCCTGCATCAGGCGGTTGCGGACCTCGATGCCGCCGATGCGTAGCGGGCTGAACAGTCCCGGTGGGTCCGCGGCGGCACCCGGATCCGGCTCCGCTGACTCGTTCGGGACCTGGTGCGGCATGATCTGACCCTTCTCGGGGAGGGACTGGGTACGAGGAGGGGCTCTGGGCCCCGGTCCTCACGTCAGCGCGATGTCCTGTGGCCGCACGGGAACGCGTGGCAGTTCCCGACCCGTGGCGGCACGGATCGCGGCGACCACCGCCGGGGTCGAGGAGATGGTCGGCGGTTCGCCGACCCCCTTGGCCCCGAACGGCGCACCCGGTTCGGGTTGCTCGATCACCGTCTGCACGACGCTCGGCATGTCGAGCGCGGTCGGGATCAGGTAGTCGGTGAACGACGGGTTCTTGATCAACCCGTCCTGCACCAGGATCTCCTCCATCACCGCGAGCCCGACCCCCTGGGCGATCCAGCCCTCGATCTGGCCGACGACGGCGCGCGGGTTCAACGCGCGGCCGATGTCCTGACCCGTCGCGACCTGCAACACCTTGACCAGCCCCAGCTCCGGATCGACGTCCACCGTGGCGCGGTGTGCCGCGAACGCGAACGAGACGTGCGCGTTGCCCTGACCGTCCTCGTCCAACGGCTCGGTCGCCGGGTGGTGGTGCTCCCGGATCTCCTCGATCGGGCCCTCGGCGAGCAGCTCCGCGACCGACATCGCGAAGGTGCCGTCCACCTCGACGACCTCGCCGTCACGCATCCGGAAGTGGCGTCGGCGGCCGGCCTCGACCGCGACACCGCTGCGGACCGAGGCCCGTTCGAACAGCCGCTCCTGCACCGCCTCGCAGGCGAGCTGGACCGCGCCTCCACTCATCCACGTCTGGCGTGACGCGCTGGTCGATCCGGCGGAACCGATCTGGGTGTCGGCGTTGCGCAGCAGGACCTGCTCGACGCCGAGGGCCGTGCGGGTGATCTGTTGCGCGAGTGTCACGAAACCCTGACCGACCTCGGCGCAGGCGCAGTGGACGGTCGCGATCGGCCGGCCCCGTGGGTCGAGCTCGAGCTTGACCCCGGCGGTCGAGTAGTCGTCGAACCCCTCCGAGAACATCAGGTTCTTGATGCTCACGGCGATCCCGGTCCCGCGGCGCACGTCGCGGCGTTCGGCCGTCAGGCCCGCGCCACCCGGTAGCGCCATGACCGACTCGCCGTCCACGGGCAGCGGGGGCAGGTCGTGGGCCACCGCGGCCTCGATGACCTCGCGCACGGGGGCGGTGCCGGTGATGACCTGCCCGGTCAGCAGTTCGTCACCGGGTCGGAGCGCGTTGTGCAGCCGCAGCTCGACCGGGTCCATCCCGAGCGCTTCGGCCAACCTGTCCATCTGCGCCTCGTGCCCGAAACAGGCCTGCACGACCCCGAACCCGCGCATCGCGCCGCACGGCGGGTTGTTGGTCCGTACCGCGTAGCCGTGGATCTCCGCGTTGGGCACCCGGTAGGGCCCGCCCGCGAAGCACACCGCGTTGGCGATCACGGCGGTCGACGACGACGCGTAGGCGCCGCCGTCGAGCACGAGTCGCGCCTCGACCTTCACGAGCGTGCCGTCGCGGTCGGCGTGGTGGCGGAACCACATCTTCGCCGGGTGACGGTGCACGTGGCCGTGGAAGCTCTCCTCGCGGGAGTACAGCATCTTCACCGGACGGTTGGTCCGCAAGGCGAGCAGGCTGACGTGCACCTGCAGGCTGACGTCCTCGCGGGCACCGAACGCGCCCCCGACCCCGGCCAGGGTCATCCGGACCTGCTCGGCCGGCAGCGCGAGACACGCGGCCACCTGGTCGCGGTCGACGTGCAGCCACTGGGTCGACATGTACAGCTCGACCCCGCCGTCCTCGGACGGGATCGCGAGGCCGGACTCCGGGCCCAGGAACGCCTGGTCCTGCATGCCCATCTCGTAGGTGCCCTCCACCACGACCTCCCCGGTCGCGTGGATGTCGCCGTGGCGCAGCGGCAGGTGGCGGAAGACGTTGCCGTCCGGATGGATGGGCGGGGCGTCGATCGCGGCTTCCGGATCGGTGAGCGGTGCGGTCACCGCGTAGACGACCTCGATGGCGCGTACCGCCCGCAGGGCCAGCTCCGGGTGCTCGGCCGCGACCACGGCGACCGCCTCGCCCTGGTAGCGGACCACGTCGCTGGCGAAGACCGGCTGGTCGGCGTGTTCCAGGCCGTAGGTGGCCTTCCCCGGCACATCGGGGGCGGTCAGCACCGCCGCGACCCCCGGCATCGCCTCCGCGGCGGAGGTGTCGATCGAGACGATCCGGGCGGCGGCGTGCGGGCTGCGCAGGGTCCGGCCCCACAACATCTGCTGGGCGTACAGGTCGCTGGAGAACGCGAACGCGCCGGTCACCTTCGGGGTGCCGTCGGGGCGGGCCGCGTCGGTGTCCAACCCGTCGCGGACCCCCGGGGTACGGGTGGTGGTCCCGGTGGTGTCCGCGCTCATGACGACCCCTCCGGGTCGGCCAGCCGCGCCAGCTTCACGTCCTCGACGGCCTGCAGTATCCGGCCGTAGCCGGTGCAGCGACACAGGTTGCCGCTGATCGCCTCGCGGACCTGCAACTCGTCGGGGTCGGGGACCCGGTCGAGCAGGTCGTGCACCGTGACGATCAACCCGGGGATGCAGAACCCGCACTGCACCGCACCGGCATCGAGGAACGCCTGTTGGACGTCGGTGAGGTGCCCGCCGTCACCCAGGCCCTCCACGGTTCGGATGTCGGCATCGACGGCGTCGGCGGCCAGCACGCAGCACGAGTTCAGCAGCACGCCGTCGACGTACAACGAGCACGAACCGCACTCGCCCTGCTCACAGGCGTTCTTCGCCCCGGGCAGTCCGAGCCGCTCGCGCAGCACGTACAGCAGGCTCTCGCCGATCCAGGCATCGGGGACCGAACGGGCGCGCCCGTTGACGCTCAGCTCGTAGGTCTCGGTGACCGACGGCTGCGCGGCGGAGGGTGGGGGTCGGGACGGGGACGAGTGGTCGCTCATGCGTTCAGGCACCTCCGCAGCGATCGTGCCGCCAGCACCCCGACCGCGTGACGACGGTACTCGGCGGTGCTGCGGTGATCGGTGATGGGTCGTGCCGCCTCGGCGCAGGCGCGACCGAACGCGCCGATGGCCGCCTCCGGACAGCGCAGCGCCTCCCAGTCGATCGCCTCGCTGACCGCGGCCTCGGCGTCGGTCGCGCGCAACGGGCCCGGCCCGACCGAGCCCATGCCGATACGCACCACCCGGTTGGTGGTGTCGACGATCACCGCGACGCAGGCCACGGAGATCACCATCGCGTTGCGGGGGCCGATCTTGGCGGTGTGCTGCGGGCCCTCGACCCGCGGCACCCGCACCGAGGTGATCAGCTCGTCGGCCTCGCGGGCGGTCCGCTTCGGGCCGGTGATGAACGCTGCCAGCGGCAGGTGCCTCGTTCCGCGTGCCGCCGAGGTCAGCTCCACCTCGGCGTCCATGGCCAGCAGCCAGGGCAGCGTGTCGCCTGCGGGGCTCGCGGTGCCGAGGTTGCCGCCGATGGTCCCGGCGTTGCGGATCTGGGGCGAGCCCACGGTGCGCGAGGCCATCGCGAGCCCGGGCGCGTGCTCGGCCAGTTCCGTCTCGATCTGCATGTAGGTGATCGTCGCGCCCAGCTCCAGGACCGCGGGGCTCACCCGGTGCTCGCGGAGCGCATCGATCCGCCGCAGGGCCACGACGTGTTCCGGGCGGCGGTGGTCGAAGCTGATCTCCACCATCGCGTCGGTGCCGCCGGCGAGCACGTCCGCGGTCGGGACCTCGGCGAGCACCTCCAGCGCACCCGCCAGATCGGTGGGGCGGGAGATCGGCAACGTTGCCTCCTCGGTGACGGGTCCGGGACATCGGACGCGCGACGCGGCACGCTAGTCAGGTCGCGGCACGGCCGGGTCACATCGTCACACACCACCCGCCCGCGTCGGGCGGCCGGACGACGCACGGCCGGCGTGGACCGATCGCGCGTCAGCCCGTCGCCCGGGCGGCGATACGACGGAGCAACGGGGCCACGGCCGGGTGCCGGCGCGCCAGCACCCCGGGATCGCCCAACGCGAAGTCCTCCTGGTCGTAGGGCGGCGCCATGGTCGTACCGACCAGGCTCATCGTCCCGGTCGACACCGCCCCCTGCCAGGTCCCGCCCGGGACGACGATCTGCGGGCGTTCGCCGGCCCGCAGGTCGCTGCCCAGCCGCAGCTGTTCGTCCCGCCCGTCGGGGTGGAGCACCACGAGCTCGACCGGGTCGCCGAGGTAGTGGTGCCAGACCTCCGGGACCGTCAGCCGGTGCAGCGCGGAGGCGTCGTCGGCGCCCAGCAGGAAGTAGATCGCGCTCGAGCGACCGTCGTGATAGGTACGACGGAACCGACCGCCCTCGTGCGGCAACGGCTCGAGCGCGAGCAGCGCCGCGACCTCGTCGGCCGACAGCCGCTCGTGGCCCGTCCCCGGGGCGGTCATGCGCGCGCGGCGAGGCGCCGGGCGCGAGCCGTGACCTCGGCGGCGGCGCGCTGGACATCGATCGTGGTCACCTCGCCGTCGGCCACGACCTGGCGGCCCTCCACCCACACGGCACGGACCGACTCGGGCGTCCCGCTCCAGACGAGGTGGGTGAGCAGGTCCCGGGGTTCCACGACCGGTCGCAGCCGTCGGGTGTCGACGAGCACCAGGTCCGCCCGTCGCCCCACCGCGATGGCGCCGAGGTCGTCGCGACCGATCGCGCGGGCGGCCTCCGAGGTGACCATCCGGAGCGCGTCCACGGGCCCCAGCACCGACGCGTCGCGTTCGCGCAGCCGGGCGAGGTGGATCGCCGCGCGCATCTCCGCGAAGACGTCCAACCGGTCGTGTGAGGCGGGCCCGTCGGTGGCGATGGCGACCGGCACGCCGGCGGCACGCAACGCGGTGACCGGCGCGAGGCCGGAGGCGTGCTTGCCGTTGGACACCGGGCAATGCGCCACGGCGACGCCGTGGCGGGCGAAGACCCCGATGTCGTCGTCGTCCAACCACACCCCATGGGCCGCGACGACCCGGGCCTCCAGCACCCCCAACTGCTCGAGGTAGCGGGGCACGCTCACCCCGTGGCGTGCACGGATCCGATCGCCCTCGTGCTCGCCTTCCGCGACGTGCAGGTGCAACAGCAGGCCTTCGGCCGCCGCGATGCGTCCGGCCTCCCGCAGCGGCACCTCCGGGACCGTGTAGGCGGCGTGCGGCCCGATGACCCCGTCGATGAGCGGGTCGTCACGGTGGGCCGCAGCGAAGGCGACCGCGGCCTCGAGCTGCTGTTCCCAGGTCCCGAGTGCATCCAGCCCCTCACTGACCAGCAGCGGCGGGGCCACCAGCGCGCGTAGCCCGACCTCGCGCGCCGCGTCGGCCATCACCTGGGGTCGGAAGTACATCTCGGAGGAGGTCGTGATACCGCCGGCGAGCATCTCGGCGGCACCGAGCCGCATCCCCCAGCCGATGTCGTCAGGAGACAGCCGGCCCTCGCGCGGCCACATCACCTCGGTCAACCACCGGTCGACGGGCAGCCCCTCGCCGGCACCACGCAGCAGCACCATGGGGGAGTGCGCGTGGGCGTTGACGAACCCGGGCAGCAACATCCCCGACAGCTGGTGGACCGTCGCGTGCGGACGATCCGGGACCTCCTCCGGGCGGCCGACGGCGTCGATACGACCGTCGATGACGTCGACGACGCCCGGCGAGAGCCACCGCTCGTCGGCGTCCTGGGTCAGCACATCGGGAGCGAGGTAGCGATCGACCGTGGACACGCGGGCTCCTGCGGGTGGTGGGCGGCGATGGCGGGGACACGAGGGCGGCACGGTAGGCGCGTGAGTGGGGTGCGGGGTCGTCCCTGGTCCCTGGTCCCTGGTCCCCGCGACCCTAAGCTCCGTCGGAACCGGAGGACCCCGTTCATGCCCGACCACGATCTCGCACTCCGCAGCACCCGGATCGTGACCCCGGAGGGCGAGCGTCCCGGGGCGGTGCTCGTCGCGGACGGCCAGATCGTCGAGGTGGTCCATCCCGGGGACGCACCCCTCGACGCGGAGGACCTGGGCGATCTGGCGATCATGGCGGGGTTCGTCGACAGCCACGTGCACATCAACGATCCCGGGCGCACGCACTGGGAGGGCTTCGAGACCGCCACGCACGCCGCGGCGGTCGCCGGCATCACCACGCTGGTGGACATGCCCCTCAACTGCCTGCCCCCGACGATCTCCACCGAGGCCCTGAGCGCCAAGCTGGCCGCCACCGACGGCAGGTTGCACGTCGACGTCGCGTTCTGGGGCGGGATCGTCCCGGGCAGCGAACCCGGCATCGAGGAACTGCACCGCGCCGGGGTCATGGGCTTCAAGGTCTTCACCTGTGACAGCGGCGTGCCTGAGTACGGCTCGTTCGCCCCGGAGCAACTCCCGGGTGTACTGGCACGGACCGCCCCGTTGGGGGTCCCACTGATCGTCCACGCCGAGGATCCGACGACGTTGGCGGCAGCGGCGCGGCTGGTCGATCCCCGGGCCGACCCACGCGCGTACGGCACGTGGCTGGCCAGCCGTCCCCCCGAGGCCGAGGACCGCGCCGTCGCCGCGCTGATCGACGGCGTGCGTACCACCGGCGCGCGCGTCCACGTCCTGCACCTCTCGGCCGCCAGCGCCCTGCCGCTGCTCGCCACGGCCCGCGCCGAGGGCCTTCCCATCACCGTCGAGACCTGCCCGAACTACCTGACCCTGGCCGCCGAGGCCATCGCCGACGGCGCCACCGACCACAAGTGCGCCCCGCCGATCCGGGACCGGGCCAACCAGGACCGGCTCTGGCGTGCGCTGGCCGACGGAACCATCGACGCGGTCGTCAGCGACCACTCGCCGTCCTCCGCGGAGGACAAACACCTCGAGGACGGCGACATCATGGCCGCCTGGGGCGGCATCTCATCGATGCAACTCGGCCCGGCGCTGATCTGGACCACGGCACAGCGACGCGGCTTCGGACTCGCCGAACTGTCGCGCTGGATGGCGGCCGGACCGGCGCGGGTCGCCGGCCTGCGGCACAAGGGCCACCTCGCCCCCGGCATGGAAGCCGACCTGGTCGTGTTCGACCCGGAGGCCGGCTGGAGCGTCGATGCGGCGGCGCTGCACCACCGCCACCCGATCAGCCCGTACCACGGCCGTGCGGTCACCGGCGCCGTGCGTCGCACCTACCTGCGCGGAACGTGCATCATGCGCGACGGCGAACTGCTCGAGACGGCCACCGGACGACCCCGACGACGCGACGAGGTATGACGATGCGCGAGGACGACGCGACGACCGGCCCCCCGGCGACCGCGACCGGGCACGCGGGGACGACCCCCGGAGCTGCCGGCTCGGCGCCGCTACCCGAGGGTCCCGCCTACGTCGAGGACGTGGCCACGGCGTTCACCTCGGCGATGGACCTGGCGTCACGGCGGCTGGGGGGGATGGTGCTCGACGCCAGCGACGAGTTCTTCGCGGCCAAGGAGAACCTGCTGGAGCCCTCCGCGCCCGTGTTCGACCCGGACGCCTACGGCGACCGCGGCAAGATCATGGACGGGTGGGAGTCGCGGCGACGGCGCACCGACGGGGTCGACACCGCCACCCTCCGGTTGGGGGTCGCGGGCACGATCAGCGCCGTGATCGTCGACACCACCCACTTCCGCGGCAACGCCCCGGCCGCGTGCTGGTTGGAGGGGTGCGTGAGCGAACGCGACGCCCCGGACGAGACCACCCACTGGTTCCCACTGCTCGACACCACCCCGCTGCAGCCGCACACCGCCCAGCAACTGCACGTCGCCACCAACGACCGGGTCACCCATGTGCGGCTCGGGATCGTGCCCGACGGCGGGGTGGCGCGGCTCCGGGTGCTCGGTCATCCGCTGGTCGACCTGCACCTGGCCGCCGACCCCCACGGCCGGCTCGACCTCGCCGCCGCCATCAACGGGGGTCGGGCCGTGGGGTGCTCGGACGAGTTCTTCTCCTCGCCCCACAACCTGATCATGGTCGGGGATTCACGTGACATGTCCGACGGGTGGGAGACACGTCGCCGCCGCGGACCCGGCGAGGACTGGGCGATCCTGGAACTCGCGGCCACCGGCGTGATCGACCGCATCGAGCTCGACACCACCCATTTCAAGGGCAACTACCCCGACCGCTGCATCGTGGAGGGCATCCACGCTCCCGGCGCGGACGTCGGTGGTCTGGTCGGCACCGGGGGTGGTGCGACCGACCACGGTTGGGTGGAGCTCGTCGCCGAGTCCCCGATGCAACCCCACGCCCGCCACGCCTACGCGGTGAGGGTGACCGAACCCGTGTCCCACCTGCGGCTGCGGGTCCTGCCCGACGGCGGGGTCGCGCGGCTGCGCGCCTACGGGACCGTCGACGACGACGGCTGGCTGCGCCACGGCCTGGCGCATCTCGACCTCGCCGACGCGGACCGCGCCCGCGCCGATCTGTTGCGCTGCTGCGGCTCGACCGCCTGGGCCGGGCAGATGACCGCTCGCCGCCCGTTCGGTTCGCGCGACGAGCTGTTGCGGCAGGCCGACGAGGTGTGGACGTCGTTGAGCACCGACGACCACCTGCAGGCGTTCGCCGCCCACCCCCGCATCGGGGAACGCTCCGCCGCCCGGTGGTCGAGCCAGGAGCAGGCCGGCGTCGACGACTCGGACCAGGCGACCCGCGACGCACTCATCGAGGCCAACCACGCCTACGAGGACCGGTTCGGCCACGTCTTCCTGATCTGCGCGACCGGCAAGTCCGCGGACCAGATACTGGTTGAGCTGCGCCGACGCCTCGACAACGATCCCGCGGAAGAGCTGACCGTCGCAGCCGACGAGCAACGCCAGATCACCCACCTGCGGCTCGACAAGCTGCTCCGCGACGGCCGTACCGGCTGACGCCCCCAGCGACCCCCCCACGAGGAGCCCGACGCGATGAGCCTCTCGACCCACGTGCTCGACACCGCAGCCGGTCGCCCCGCCGCCGGCGTCCGGGTCACCTGCGAACGCCTCCAGGACACCGAGTGGCGGGAACTGACCGAGCGCACCACCGACGCCGATGGCCGGATCGGTGACCTGATCGCCCGGGAGGACCTCACCGTCGGGGTGCACCGCCTGAGCTTTGCGACCGCCGAGTACGCCGCCGCGATGGGCACCCCCACCTTCTGGCCGCTGGTGATCATCATCTTCGAGGTCGTCGATCCGGGCGAGCACCACCACGTGCCCCTGCTGCTCAGCCCGTACGGCTACAGCACCTACCGCGGGAGCTGACGCGATGCCCGATCCGATCGACCAACCGACGGCCCCCGACCGACCGACGGCCCCCGACCGGGACGTCGAGGTGGCACCGCGCCTGGGCGGATCCGAACTCGACCGCCTGCTCGCCGGGGTCACCGCCGCGGACGACACCTACCGCCGGGCGTGGCCGGGCCCGCCCCACACCCGGCAGCCGGTGCAGGTGCTGTACGTGCCCGCCGACCGTGTCGGGCCCCACACCGCCCACGAGCACGGCGCGGAGGCGCTGCGCCTGCTGCACACCCATGCGCCCGACGTCGGCCACTTCGCCGACGCGACCGGCATCCTCGACGTCTTCCTCGCCGACGAGGTCCGGGCCCGGGTGGTCACCCGCCTGGCGACCGGCCCCGTCGACGACCTCCGTGTGGACTTCGAGGACGGCTACCTCGGACGCAGCGAGACGCAGGAGGCACGCGACGCGGTCGCCGCCGCTCACGCCGTGGCGAAGGCGGTGTCGGCGGGAGACGGGCCCGCGTTCGTGGGTCTGCGCGTGAAATCGTTCACCGACGGGCTCGCCCGGCGCAGCGTGGCGACGCTCGACCGGTTCGTCGGCACGCTGCTGGAGCGGCTCGGGAGCCTGCCCGACGGGTTCGTGATCACCTTCCCCAAGATCGTCGCCGTCGATCACGTCCGGGCGTTCGTCGAGGTCCTGGGCTCGCTCGAGGCCGCCTACGGCCTGCCCGAGGGTCGCCTGCGCTTCGAGGTGCAGATCGAGACCACCCCGTCGGTGCTGGGGCCGGACGGGGTCGTGACGCTGCGCGCGCTGCGTGACGCCGGCGCCGGACGCATCGTCGCGGCCCACCTCGGTGTCTACGACTACACGGCCGGTCTGGGGCTACCACCGGGCGAACAACGCCTGGAACACCCGGCCTGCGACTTCGTCCGCCACCTGTTGCAGGTCAGCTTCGCGGGCACGGAGGTTCGCCTGTCGGACGGCTCCAGCAACGCGGTGCCTGCCGCCGACACCGCCGAGGAACTCCATCGGGTCTGGTCGACGCACGCCGCGACCGTGCGGCACTCGTTGGCGCACGGCTACGTGCAGGGCTGGGACCTGCACCCGAGCCACCTCGTCAGCCGCTACGCGACCGTCTACGCCGATCTGCTCCACGGGCTCGACGACGTGCTGGAACGGTTGGGTCGTTGGTACGCGCCGGCCGAGGCGACGGCGACCGGGGCGGGCGCCGTGCTGGACGAGCCGGCCACGATCCGACGCCTGGAGGCCCACGTGCAACGCGCGGTCGACAGCGGGGCCGCGACCACCGACGAGGTCGCGGCGCGGACCGGGCGCACCGTGCTGCCCCGGCCCGCGACCCTGCTGCCGCAGGGCCTCCTGTGACCGACCACCGCGCTCGACCCGCGGCTCCCCGCCCCTCCCGATCGCTGCCCGCCCCGAGTCCACCCGCGACCCCCTCGACCGAGGACACCACATGAGCGACGTGAACGAACCCCGTGAGACCCTCGACTGGTCGACCTACGGCGACGCCGCACGGGAGCTGGCCGCGCAGGTGGTGGCGGGCGGCTTCCGGCCCGACGTGATGCTGTCGATCGCGCGCGGGGGGTTGGTGGTCGCGGCCTCACTGGCCTACGCCCTGTCGGTCAAGAGCTGCTTCGTACTCAACGTGGAGTACTACACCGACGTCGACGAGCGGTTGCCCGCCCCCGAGGTGCTCCCGCCGGTCCTCGACCTCGACGAGGCCGCCGGCGCCAGGGTGCTGATCGTCGACGACGTCGCCGACACCGGCCACACCCTGCAGCTGGTGCGGGAGCTGTGTGCCGATCGCGTCGCGGAGACCCGGATCGCGGTGCTCTACGAGAAGCCCGCGTCGGTGGTCACCTGCGACTACGTCTGGCGACACACCGACCGCTGGATCGAGTTCCCGTGGTCGTCGGCACCGCCGCTGGTCAGCGAACGCTCGGTTCCGTGGCTCGGTCGGCCCGCGGCGGGGTGAGGCGACCGGCGACGTCGGGCCCGCGCCGCGACACCGGAGCTGAGCGGCTCAGCGGTGCAGGTCGGGGTCCGACTGGACGGCCCGCGAGCGGATCGTGCGGATGGTGGCGCCCGACAGGATGCCGCTGCGCCCGAACAGTCGGCCGCGCTCCCAGTTGGACAGGCCGAGTTCCGGGGTCCCGAGCGCGTACTGCCCGTCGACCCAACGGGTGAAGCCGTCGCCGACGAACGGCGCCTCCGCGCCGTCCCACACCGCCGCGTGGTCCGCGGGGTCCTCCGACAGCACGGAGACCACGAACCTCGGCGCGTAGCGGTTGAACAGCTCGAGCGCCTGGTCGACGTCGTCGACCAGCACGAGCGTGACCTCCGGGCTGTCCTCCCACTCCCATTCGACGCCCAGCTGCGCCTCGACGAGCGATTCGGCCTGCGGTTCGTCGATCGGGCCCTCGGCACGGGCGATGGACACCACCCGCTCGAAGCGTTCGGCGGGCACGCGGTCGCGGTCGCGTTCCAGGACGTAGAGCTTCGCGTTCGCCCCACGATCGTTCGCGGCCCGGTCGAGCGCCCCGAGGAAGACCGGGATCAGCTCGTCGGCCCGCGAACGGGCGATGACACAGGTGTTGAGGGTGTTGCAGACCTTGCGGTCGAGCGAGCGGTGGACGGCGGAGGCGAACCGGTCGGCGTCGGCCGAGGCCGTGGCGATCATCCATGCCCCACCGGTGCCGTGGGCCGAGACGTCGTTGCCGGCCTGTTGCGCCACCGCACCGAGTTGGCGCACCGCCTGACCCGAGCCGCGCGCGACCGCCAACCCCAGGCGCGGGTCGCTGAACAGCGCCCACCCCGACGCCCGTGAGGGAGCGTCGACCAGCGACGCCGCGCCGCTCGGCAGACCGGCGGCCGACAGGGCGGGCTCGAGGGCGTGGGTCACGATCGCGCGTGCGGTGCCGAGCGCATCCGAACCGATCCGGAACACCACGGTGTTGCCCCCACGCAACACACCGCAGGCGTCGGCGAAGACGTTGGGCCGACCTTCGAAGACGAACGCCACGACCCCGAACCGGTCGGCGACCTGTTCCAGACGCCACCCGTCGTGCTCGATGACCTCGGTGATGTCACCTCGGCCCGAGGGCACCTCGGCCCAACCGCGCAGTCCGTCGATCATGCCGGCCCGCATCCGGTCGTCGAGCACCAGCCGGGTGGTGGATCGGCCCCTCGCCCGGGCGGAGTCGACGTCGTGTCGGTTGGCCTCCGCGATCGGCGCGAACGTCGCCTCGTCGTCGAGCCGGTCGGCGAACGCCCGGTAGAAGTCGTCGAGTTGGGCGTCGTCGACCGTCCCCATGGCCCGGAAGGCCCGGTCGGCGGCATCGACGGCGTCTCGGGCGGCCGCCCGATCCGTCGCCGGGACATGCAGCAGCTCCCCCTCCGGCAACACGATCAGCGCGTCGCCGGGCTCGAAGGCGGCTGCGAGCTCGTCGGTGACGTGCACGAGTCGGTCGCCGCCGACCACGATGGCCGTCCCGGCAACGAGGTGGGTGAGCGGTTGGGTGTCCATGCGCGCAACGCTACGAGCCGACACGTCCCGACGCCACATCCGGTTCGCGCCGGGCACGGGACGCTCGATCGGCGGTCGCCGTGGGCGACCGGCGGGCCGGGAGTACATCCCCCGTCCAAGGCCGGTCCGGGCACGAAACCTGAGGCAGCACACAGGTCGGCAACGGTCCGCATGGACCGTCACGGCGTTCGATGATGTCGATGGCACACTGTCCGCCACCCGGAAGCCGACCACCACCGCGTGGGACGCAACGCAAGACGGATCCGCTCAGCATGGGGGACACCGGCCACGACCGACCCGCGACGTCACACCACCACCGAAGAGCCCGGAGAGGAGCGCTCATGGACACCGAGCGTTCCGTGCTCCGCATCGGCGAGGTCGCCCGCCGTACCGGGGTCACCGTCCCCACGCTCCGGGCCTGGGAGCGGCGCTATGGCCTGTTGAACCCCGCCAGGACCGAGGGTGGACACCGCCTCTACAGCGATGACGACGTCGAGCACGTCCGGGCGATGCAACGGCTGCTCAACGACGGTTGGTCCGCAGGAGCGGCTGCCCGCGAGGTCCTGCGTGAACCCGAGCCCGTCACCCGGCTACGTCCCGTGCCGTCCGCGGGTGACGCCGCCGCGGATCTGATCGATCGGCTGGAACAGGCGATCGACGCGTTCGATGCTCCGAACGCCGATGCGGCCATCGACGACGTCTTCGCCCGGCTGGAGATCCCCCGGGCGCTCGACGAGGTGATCCTGCCCGTCCTCCGCCGGGTCGGCGAGGGGTGGCAGAGCGACCCTCGCGTGATCGCCCGCGAGCACTTCGCGACCAACACCGTGCGCCCCCGGCTCCAGCGACTGCTGCGCGGAGCCTTCCGATCCGCCAGCCGGTCGTGCCTGGCCGCAGCGCCGGAAGGCGAGGACCACGACCTCGGCCTGCTGGCCAGTTCCGTGGTCGGGGCGGACGCCGGATGGCGGATCCACTACCTCGGCGCCCGCATGCCCACCGAAGCCATCGAACGCAGCGCCGAGAGCCTGCGACCGGAGGTCGTGCTCATCGGTGCCATGCACCGGGAGCACGCGGAAGCCTTCCTGGGTGACCGCCCCAGGTTCGGCGGCGCGGCGATCGTGCTCGGCGGCACCGGCTTCATCCCCTCCGACGCCTCGCGGTTACGTCACGCGGTCGTCCATCAGGGGCCGATCAGCGAGTTCGCCGCCACGTTGGAACGCGCGATGGCGGCCCAGGGCGTGGTGTAGTGATGCTCGGGCGGGCCGTGCGCATCGACCCGGCGTCTACCGCCACGGCGCCTACCGCGAGATGCGGAACCGGACCCGGATGTGGGTGTGGTACTCGCTGATCTCGCCCGCGTCGTCCACGACGGCCGAGGTCTCGAGGACGTTGAAGCCCTCCACGTTGCGCAGGGTCTTGGTGGCCTCGTCGAGCGCCTTGTGCGCCGCGTCGCGCCACGATTCGCCGGAGACACCGACCAGGTCGATGGTCTTGATGACAGCCATGGGACACACCTCTCAGGAGATCGGCGAGCGTAGACGAGCGTCGGGCGGCTAGCGCAGGTAGAACATGATCGCCATGCCGAGGATCATCCCGATGGCGGCCACGAAGGTGGCGGGGATACCCAGCCGGCTGCCCTTGACGTGAGCCACCAGACCTGCGGCCATGCCGATCGGCCCGGCGATCGCCGCCGTACCCGTCAGGGCGGCGGCCACACCGAGCAGCATCCCGAGCAACGCGATCGGGGTCGCGAACCGGGGCGAGGCCTCGATCGCGGCGAACGGATCGCGCTCGTTCTGCTCGCTCATCCTCACCACCTCGTCACGTCGGTCCGGCAACCGCGACCGGTCGGCACCGCGACATCGGCCGCCGGAGCGGAGGGTACCGCCGGGACGGCTAGCGTCGCGTACCGCGTCGTACCGGACCGCGCCGACGCGACGCTCCCTGACGAGACGCCGAGGTGGCTGTGGGCAAGCTGACGATGAGTTCCGAGGAGTTGGACACGTTCCTCGACGAGGAGCGGGTGCTGCGCCTGGCAACCGTCGACGACGACGGATGGCCGGCCGTGGTCCCGGTGTGGTTCGTCTGGCACGAGGGCGCCCTGTGGGTGTGGAACCTCACCCGCGCCAAGCGCACCCATCGGCTCCGGGAGGGCACCCGAGCGGCGTTCGTGGTGGACGGCGGCGAGGAGTACGTCGAGTTGCGCGGCGCGTCCGGCCGGCTCGAGTACGCCTTCGTCGACGACGAACAGGTCCCGATGGAGGTGCGGGTCGGGTTCTCGCGGAAGTACTTCGGCAGCGACCAGCCCATCGAGCCGGCCGACCACCACGACTGGATCCGTTTCGATCCGATCACCCTGGCATCGTGGGACTTCCGCAAGCAGTACGGCGCGACCAGCTGAGGGTCAGGCCTCACCCACCTAGGCCGGGACGAGGTGCGCTCGTCCCGGCCGGTGTCGGTAGCTCGCTCAGGCGGAGCCCTTCGCTCCGGCGAAGAAGAGCGAGAGCTCCTCGGCCACCACGCGGGGCTCGAGGTAGGGGGCGATGTGCCCGACCCCTTCCATCGGGCGCAGGTGGGGTTCGGCGACGTGCTCGGCGATGTGGCGCGCCCCGCCGATGAACACGGAACTCGGCTCCGATCGTGTGCCGTACAGGACCAGCACCGGCACGGTGATCGTGGCGAGCCTGGCGGGATCGGTGGTGCTCGGCTCGTCGGGATCCCGGGCGGCGAGGGCCTGCATCTCCTGCAGATGGACCGGGATGTTGGGTGCCAGCACCTCGTAGAAGCGTTCCGTCAGCGCCTCACGCTCGTCTTCGTTGGACACGAGGTCCTCGACGAAGATCCGGGCCGCATCGGCGAACCGGCCCTCGGCCGCCAGCTCGGCCTGACGCGAGACCGTGCGCATGAACCGGTCCATGAACTCGTCGCTCATCACCTCGAGCACCCCCGGCTCGAAGGGCGCGACCGCAGCGACCGCAGCGGTGTTCTGCGCCGCGCCGAGCGAGAGACTGGCTCCCTGGGACCACCCCGCGAGGGACACGGGATCACCGATGCTGTCGACGAACGACGTCACGTCCTCCACGAGCCGCTCGGCCGAGAACTCGGTCGCCTGGCCGCTCAGGCCTCGCCCCCTCGTGCTGAGCGCGAAACAGGTGAACCGATCCGTCAACAGCGGCAGCATCGGCTCCCAGATGGTCTCCCCGTCGCCCATGGCGCCGGGGACAAGGACCAGGGGCGGGCCCTGCCCGTGGATGCGTCCGGCGATCTCGGTGCCGTCCTCGGAGACGGCTCGGTGGATCCGTTCCTCGCTCATCGTGCTCCCTTCGGTCCGGGAGCACGAACCTACGAAGCGAGGTCGCCGCGGCCATCGGTAGAACCACCCATCTTTGCGCGCCGCCGTACGGAGGTGGCCGGCTACTCAGGCCGTGAGCACCTTCAGGGCGGACAACGCCGCGTTGTGACCGCACATCCCGTGTACACCACCGCCGGGCGGGGTCGACGACGAACACAGCCACACGCCGGGCACGCCCGTGGTGTACGGGTCGGTCGAGAACTTCGGTCGACCGATCAACTGCAACGGGGTGCTGGCCCCACCGGTGATGTCGCCCCCGTGCAGGTTGGGGTTGTCGGCCTCGAACTGTGCGGGGGTGGTGACGTGACGGGCGACGACCTGCGAGGCGAACCCCGGCGCGAACCGCTCGATCTGCGCCTCGATCAGGGGCGTCACGTCGGCCAGGCACCCGTGGGGAACGTGGGCGTAGGTCCACAGCGGGGTGATGCCGTCGACCTCCCGTCCGGGATCGGCGACGTGGGGTTGGGCGGCCAACACGAACGGGCGGTCGGGCAGCGAGCCGGCCGCGGCCTGGGCCTCCGCCGCCGCCAACTCGTCGAAGGTGCCGCCGAGGTGGACGGTGCACGCCTGCCTGGCCTCCGGGGCGGTCCACGGCACGGCACCGCGCACGGCGAAGTCGACCTTGTAGGCCGCAGGACCGTAACGCCAACGCTCCGCGCGCTTGCGGTCCCGCTCCGGGAGGTGATCGCCCAGGATCCAGGCGAGCCCCGTCGGCGTGGTGTCGAACAACGCCACCCGGGCCCGCGGGATGTCCTGGAAGGACCGCACATGGTGGCCGGTGACGACCTCGCCACCGAGTTCCTCCAGCAGTCCCACCATCGCGCGCCAGATGGACTGGGACCCGCCCTCGGCGACCGGCCAGCCGTGGACGTGGCCCGCGGCCCCGAGCAGCAACCCGACCGCGGAGGTCATCGGCTGGTCCAGGCGCGTGACCGCATGCGCCGCCATGCCGCCGAACAGCGCGGCGCCGCGCTCACCGGGGAAGGTCTTGGCGGTCACCGTGGCCGGCAGCAGCGCGGGCAACCCCGCGCGTGCGGTGGTGAAGGGGTGGCGCGGGATGCCGATGATCGGCCCCAACAGGTCCTGGGCCAGATCCTCGAACCGGCGGGAGGCCGTGCCGAAGATCCGCTCCCAGGTCGCGGCGTCCTCGCCCAGACCGGCGAGGGTGGTCGCGAGGTCGCGATAGCTGGCCACCGCGGTCCCGTCGTCGAGCGGGTGGGCGCAGTCGACGGGTGCATGCTTCCACCGCAAGCCGTGCCGCTCCAACGGCAGGGTGCGCAGGAACGGCGAACCCAGGCCGAGCGGATGCACCGCGGAGCAGTGATCGTGCAGTAGCCCGGGCACCTGCGGGTCCTCGAAGGTGCGCGTGCCACCCCCCGGTTCGTCCGCAGCCTCGAGGACCGTGACCTTGAAGCCCTGTAACGCCAGCGTGAGCGCGGCCGCCAATCCGTTCGGGCCGGAGCCGACCACCACGGCGTCCGGGTCGCTCAGACGGGTCCTGGCCACGTTCTCTCCTGAGTTCGTCTGCAGTCGCGTGCACACGACCAACTGGTGCGCACGTCGCACATCACGAACGTAGCGTGGGCGCGCGACTGGCCGGCGCGCCACACCGGCCGAATAGGCTGTTGTAGACGCATCTACTCCGCGTCGCATCCTTTCGGTTTCCCGTGGGTATCGAGCTCACATCGAGTCGAACTCACATCGAGTCGGCATCAGGTCGAACAGATGCGATGAGTGGATCGGGAGACGTCGACGCAGGTTGTGGGCGCGGGACGGGGACCGAAGACCGGCCGGGCCGGGTCGGCGGGGCAGCGGGTCGGTGGGCCAGGGGGGGTAGCGGGTGGGAACAGCTGACGAGGCGGGGCCGTTGGGCCGTTGGACGGCCGCTGGCGTGGTCACCTTCGCCGGGCTGGCCGCCGCCGCGCTCACCGGGGTGCTGAGCCCACTACCCGCATTGGGGCTCCGGTTCGCACTGGTGGTCGTGGGCGTCGGGTCCGTGATCGTCGGGATCCGCAGGCACCGTCCCGACCGCGTCCGACCGTGGCTGTTGCTCCTGGTCGGGCTGCTCAGCAGCCTGATCGGCGACGGGGTCGTGCTCGCAGCCTTCCTGCGTGGTTCCTTGACGGCCACCGTGCCACTGGATGCCTGGCTGACCGCCTTCGGCGGGCTGCTGTTCCTCTGTGGCGTACTGGATGCCACCGGACATCTGCGACGTTCCGACCTCGGTGGCCTGCTCGACGCGGTGGTCATCGCGCTGGCCACCGGAACCGTGGTCTGGTCGGTGCTGGTGATCCCCTCCGCAGCGCCCGGCTGGGTCGGCGGCTCGGTCGAGACGGCGGGATCGCTCCAGATCCTGCTGTTCGCGGCCCTGATCGCCCTGATGGCGCGCGCCTACGGCCTACTACCGCCCGGCCGCCGGTCGAGTGCCGGCCTTGCCACCTCGGCACTGGCCTGCGCAACGGTCGCGTTCCTGCTCGGCGCGCTCGTCGATGCCGGCGGGGCGGTGCCCTACACCGGCGCCCGGGCCAGCTTCGGAGCTGCCGCCAACCTGTTGATCGGCGCCGCCGCCCTCCACCCGTCCATGCGCTGGCTCACGGAACCGGCGACGGTGGGTACCGAACCGCTCACCGGGGCCAGGACCCTGCGGCTCGGGGCCGCGCTGTTGGCCCCGCCGGCGATCCTGCTGTGGAGCCTGTTCGCCGACCATCCCATCTCGCTCGTGGCGGTGGCGGGCGCGTGGTTCCTGCTGGTGCCGAGCGTCCTGGCCCGGCTCTACCTGCTCGGCCGTGATCACGCCGCAGCGGAACGCCGGACCGACGCGACCGAACGGCGCCTGGCCGCGCTGGTCGCGCACACCGGCGACGTCCTGCTGCTGGTCCGCGTCGGCCCCGACGGACCGACCATCGAGTACGCGAGCCCCGCGGCGCAGGCGTTGCTCGGGCGCGACCCGGAGGGGCTCGTCGGGACCTCGGTACGGGACCTGGTGACCCCCTCCACCCGCGATGTCCTCGACCGGGTGCTCGTCACCGCCCGTGACCGGTTGACGACCGCCGATGTCCGAGCTGTCGATGCCGACGGACATCCGCGTTGGGTCCAGGTCGTCGGCGATCGGTACGTGGGCGACGGCGCACAGGACGCCCTGGTGGTCACCCTGCGCGACGTCACCCAGCGCAAGGTCGAGGAGCAGCGGTGGGTGGAGGCCGCGCTGCGCGACCCGGGGACGGGGCTCGCCAACCGTCGCGCCATCGAGGACCACCTGCGCGCCACGCTCTCGGTCGACGACCCGGGCGGGGTACCGCTCGCGGTCCTCATGTGCGACCTCGACGACTTCAAGGCGATCAACGACGAACACGGCCACGCCGAGGGCGACGCGGTGCTCCGCGAGGTGGCAGCGCGGCTGCGTGGCGCGGTGCGACGCAGCGACGTCGTCGGTCGGTTGGGCGGTGACGAGTTCGTCGTGCTGTGCCCGCTGGACGACGGCCGGGAGGCACTGGACCAGGTCGCGTCGCGGATCGTGGCCGATCTGGCCGCACCCTTCGTCGTGCGGGACCTCGAGGTGCGGCTCGGCTGTTCGGTCGGCGCCGCACTGTCGGGGCCGGGCGGGCACGACGCGCGCGAACTGCTGCACGCCGCGGACCTGGCGCTGTACCGGGCCAAGGCCGCCGGCAAGAGCCGTGTGGTGTGGAGTGACGACCTGGAGCCCCCCGACGTCAGCTGAACCGCCGGGCCGCCGACCGCCGGCGAGGGCGGTGTGGTCTCGGTGCGGACGGCCAGGGCGGCCACGACCACCCTCACTACGGTGCGGGCCGGCCATCGACGAGCTCGACGCGATCCGATCCGGAGGCCTCGTGTCCGACTACCGGTACCGACACTTCACGTTGCGAACCCTGCTGCACGACCTGCGGTTCCCCGCCGGCTCGCCGGCGCCGGGTGAGCCGTTCCCGGACTTCGATCTGCCGACCACCGACGGCGGGCGGGCCCGCAAGGCCGACCTGGTGGGGCAACGTCCGCTGTTCGTGGTGGCGGCCTCCTTCACCTGACCGATGGCCGCTGGCGCCGGTCCGGCGCTACGAGATCTCCACGCCGAGTTCGGCGACCGGGTCGGGTTCGTCACCCTCTACACCCGGGAAGCGCATCCCGCGGAGCGCATCGATCAGCCCGAGGAGCTGGACACCAAGCTCGTCAACGCCCGCGCCTACCAGCGGCGTGACCGGATCCCCTGGGTGGTGGCCGTCGACGACCTCGATGGCAACCTGCACCGGCGACTCGGCCCGGCCAACACGGCCTACGTCATGGGGACGGACGGGACGGTCGAGGCGAGGTTGTTGTGGGCCACCGACGTGCGTGGGGTCCGCCGGGCGCTGGAAGCGGCCGTAGCCGGCGTGCGGGGGTCCGAGCGGCGCACCCGGCTGGTCCCGGTCGTGCGCGGCGCCGCGGAGCAGAAGCGCATCCTCGACCTGGCCGGGCCGCGCGCGTCGCGCGACGTTGCCCGCGTCATGCCGCCGGTGTGGGTGATCGGACGGGTCGCCGACCTGTTGCCACCGTGGCGGCCCGGCGTCCGGGGCGGTCTGGCGACGGTCGCCACCACGGTCCTGGGCGCCGCCGCGATCACCGCCGCATGGCGGACCCTGCGCCGGATGCGGTAGCCCCGGACCGATCGGGGCCGGGGGATGTTCCACGGGCCGCAACCTGCTGCACCGACCCGCGTCACCACCCGCTCATGGACGCTTCGTAACGTCACGGTCGCACGCCGACGACTCGATCCCCGCGCCTCCGTCCCCCGTCCACCCGGTCCGCGCCTCGCCCGACGGTCCCCGGCCGAGGCGCCACGGTGGCCACTCACCCTGGAGTCTGCATGCGCGCTGCCACCGCGACCCGCCGCGACCTCCCCTCCACCGGTGTGGCGCACGGTCGTGCCGACGCCCGGCACGTGCACCTCGGTGCCCACCTGAGGTTGCCGGATCCTGCCCCGAACGACCTGTACCTACCGGCGGTGGAGCGTCGCCGTCGCACCGCCGCGCTGATCGGCGGGTTGGCGACCTGCGGCGTGCGCCAGGCGTTCTTCGACTCCCCCGTGCGTTCGTGGATGCGGCTGCCGTCCAGCACCGTCCACCTCCACCTGCACGCTGCCGGGGACCTCCCCCGGGGCCTCGTCGCCGCGACCGCTCCCGCCTCCCGGCTGGTCGTGCACCTGCGTAGCTCGACCCTCGCGCCGCAGCGCAGCGGGGCGGACGCCACCCTTGCCGCGCGCCTGCTCGGGGCACCCGCCGAACGGTGGTTACTCCGGCGCGCGGCGCTGGTGGTCACCGGTTCCGACCGCCTCGCGGACGTGGCCACCGACGCGGGGGCGCGGTCGGTGCTGGTGCTGTCGGACGCTCCGACGCCACCACCCGCCGGTCTGCCGGCCACATCGGCGCGGCCCCTACCCGACCGGCCGGGACGGCGGTTGGTCTCGCTCGGGCCGCTGGTCGCCCGCCGTCGTTGCACGGCGCTCGTCGAGGTGCTCGCCACCCTGCCCTCCGATGTGCAGCTGGTGCTGATCGGCACGGGTCCGGACCGTCTGGCGATCGACCGCGTCGCCCGCCGCCTGGGGGTCGCCGACCGGGTCGCGGTGGTGCCGAGCGCCTCCCATGCCACCATCGCCGCGCACTTCCGGCACGCCGATGTGGTGGTCAGCGCGAGCCTCGCCGGCGACGAGACCCCGGAACTGCTACTCGCGATGGCGGCGGGACGGCCGATCGTGGCGACCGCCATCGAGGGTGTGACCCGGCACCTGACCGCGGGACTCGATGGCTCGCTGGTCGCTCCGGCCGACACCCCGGCGCTGGCCCGAGCCACCGGCCGCCTGCTGGCCGATCCCGCGCTGGCCACGATGCTCGGCGCATCCGCCCAACGCCGGACCCGCGCGAGTGGCTGGGACGACATCGCCGGGCAACTGTTGGACGAGTTGGGCTGGGACCACACCGCCGGCCAACTGCTGGCCGAGTTAGCCCGGCGGGCTCGCCGATGACGACAGGGGCTGCTCGGCATCGATGATCGCCGCCGGCGCCGGATCGGCCAGACCGAACCGCACGAACACCAGCGGGCCGAGGCCACCGACCCATGCACCCACCAGGCCGTAGCGCAGCGTGCGCAACACCAGGGCCAGGGGCTCCTCGCCACCGGGCAACACCGCACCGAGCCCCTGCCACAACACCACCGTGACGACCAGGCCGAGCAGCACCCGCACCACTCGGCGCAGGATCGGGCCACGGTGATCGAACCCGCCGCGGACCTGCAGTAGGGCCACCCCGATGCCGAAGCCGGCCAGGGTGGCAGCGGGGGTGACCACGTGGCTGGCGCCGATGGTGTCGGCGGCGTCCTCCAGGCCCGGCCACGCGAACGCGACGTTGACGAGCCGGCCCGACAACAGCGTCGCGGGGGCGATCATCGCCATCGCCGCGGTCAGCGACGCCAGGACACGCTCGACGGTGCCGACCCGCGCCCACCACCGGGCGAACCGGCCCTCCAACAGCACGAAGGCCACCACCAGCAGCGCACCGATCAGCCACCCGAGGGTGATGTCCTCCAGGAAGTGCACGCCGAGGTGGATGCGCGACCACCCGATGGCCGCGATCAACGCCACGAGCCCGATGCGCACCGGCCACGAGCGCAGGGAGGCGGCCAGCAGGCCCCAGATCGCGGCCCCGTTCTGCGCGTGACCCGACGGCAGTCCGAAACTCGACTCGGTGACCACGCCCACCTCGGGGCGCAGGAAGCTCGGGCGCGGCGTGGCGAACAGCGACTTGAACACCCCGTTGATGCCGGCACTGAGCAGCAGCATCACCCCCAGGCGGGTCCCGAACCGGCGGCTGATGGCCCAGTAGGTGATGGGCAGCATCAGCAGGTAGAACTCCTCGTCGCCGAGGAAGGTGGCGACCACGAACACCGGCGTCAGCCAGCCGAAGGTGTCCTGCAGCCTCTCGGCCCGCCCGATCTGATCGCCGTAGCCGCCCGGGTCCGCGAGCTCGGCGGCCTCGCGCTCGGCCAGCACCTCGACGACGCGGTCGGGGTAGTCGGTGATGATCCCGTGGGCTCCCGCGTCGATGACCCGGTGCATCTGTTCCGGGTCGTTCACGGTCCACACCTGGACCTCGATGCCCAACCGCTCGGCGGCGCGGGTGAAGCGCGGCGTGACGACCCGGCGACCGTCGAACTCCTCCGGGACCTGGAACACCTCGCCGGGCGGTGACCACCAGGGATGCAGACCCGCCAGGGTCCGCACGTAGAAGGCGTAGGTCTCGGATTCCGGCATGTTGGTGGCGACGTCGGGGAGTTGCTCACGGACCGGGCCGAGGTAGTCCT
The DNA here is from genome assembly GCA_003558435.1 of Nitriliruptoraceae bacterium. Taxonomy (GTDB): domain Bacteria; phylum Actinomycetota; class Nitriliruptoria; order Nitriliruptorales; family Nitriliruptoraceae; genus PWLR01. The sequence continues at coordinate 25,469 of PWLR01000111.1, forward strand.
CGCTGAACGAGGCCACGATGATGTCGGTC
>PWLR01000023.1 GCA_003558435.1 Nitriliruptoraceae bacterium
GTCGCGCTGTGCGCGCGGATCGGGTCGCGCTGTGCGCGCGGATCGCAGGGGTCCGGGGTGGGCACCTGGAGCCGTTAGCCCCTTCCCGCGTGGACGGTCGTGGAGGACCCTCGGGTGAACGCCGTCGCCGATCCGGTCCGGGGTCGGCGGACCCGAGAAGCAGTAGGGGCCATGTCACGCATCGTGGTGGGTATCGACCGGTCCGAGCTGGCGCAGCGGGCACTGGGCCAGGCGGTGGAAGCGGCGCGTCTGCGCGGCGCAGACCTCGCAGTGGTGCACGTCGTACCGTTCCCGTTCGATCTGAGCGCCCCGGTCCTGACGCCCCAGCCCACCGAGGCCGATCTGCGTGCCATGGGCGGTGCGGTGATCGACCAAGCGCTCGGCGCCGTCGACGTTGACGGCCTCGAGGTCGAACGGATCGTGACGATCGGGCACACAGCCCACGGCCTATGTGAGGCGGCACGCGGCGCGGACCTGTTGGTGGTCGGATCTCGTGGACTGGGAGGCTTCCGCGGACTGCTCGTGGGGTCGGTGACCCACCAGGTCGTCGGACATGCGCCGTGCCCGGTCCTGGTGGTCGTGCCGGACCAGCGGTGACTCCGCTCGGCAGCGCCTGGATCGGGTGCGAGCAGTCGGTGCCTCAACGGATGACCACCACCGGGCAGTGCGCGTGGTGAAGGCACTTCTGGGAGACGGATCCGACCAGCAGGCCCTGGAAGCCACCGAGTCCGCGGCTGCCGAGTACGAGCAGATCGGCTCCCGCGCTGCGCTCGAGCAGCGCACGCGCCGGGTCGGAGGTGACGACCACGAGGTCGATCACGGTGCCCTCAGGCTCGCCGCCTTCAGCATCGACCGCTTCGGCGATCAGCCGTTCGGCCCACTCATGCGCTCGGGTCTCCTCCTCGGCGCGCAGGGCATGTTCCTGCTCCGTGCGGCGCTCGAGGGCGCCAGCAGGCAGGTACGACTCGGAGTAGGCATACGCCCCACGCATCTCCGCCAGGCGGTAGGCGTGGATGACCGTCACCCTCGCGCCCCCGAACAGCTGGGCCTGTTGGAGCGCCCACCGAAGCGCGCGGATCGACGCGGCCGACCCGTCCAGCCCAACGATGATCTCCTTCATGTCCTCACTCCTGGTCGGGATACCTCGAACATCGCGCTTCCGAACCGGCCGAGGAAGGGTCCCCCGACCCTTCCGTCACGATGAAGTACTCGGCCGGGAACCTGCTGCCAGGAGGTCTGTCCCTGGCTGGTTGCCGAGACGTGATGCGCGCTCGGGTCAGATGCTCGACTTCGGGTGGAGTGACTGGGGTGATCCGACGTCGTCGACACGCCAGCTGAGCCCCTCCGATCGCACGCTCTGGACGCCGTCGATCGCGGCGACGCGATCCGGTAGCCGTTCCGCGACCGAGCGGAACTCGACCGAGCCGTCGAGGTTGACCCGCCCGGCTTCCACGTCGCTCTCGACGTCCTCGGCCCCATCCTCATCGAGGACGGTCCGCACGGCGAGTTCGAGGCTGGCATCGGTGCGGAACACCATGTTGAGGACATCGTGGCGGGTGAGGATCCCGACGATGCGGCCGGTGTCGAGCACGACCAGACGGCTGACGTCGTGTTCGAGCATCTCCCCGGCGGCAGCTGCGAGCGCCACGTCGGGGGAGGTGCAACGTGCCGGTCGGGTGCAGAGGCTTCCGGCCGTGCTCGCCTCCCGTCGGCGGCGTTCGACGCCCGCCTTGCGGCCGACGGTGGGTCGGTGGGATGCCACGTGGGGCATGAGGTCGGCCTCGCTGAGGACACCGACGAGCGTGCCGTCCTGGTCGACCACGGGAAGCCCGGTGATGCCCCCATGGTGGAGCAACAGCGCGGCGGTGCGTATCGAGGTGTCCTCGTCGACGACCAGCGGGCTGCGTGTCATCACGTCGGCGACGTACAACGACACCTGGCCTTCCGGTTCGACCGCTGCCGGCGCCTCTCGGGGATACATAGTCGCCGACTCCAGCTCGCGGCAGAGCGAGCGGAGGAGACGCGCGGCGGTCCGTTCGGCGACCGCCTGGAACAGGGTGCTGTCGAGCGCCTTACCGAACGGGCCCAGCGGCGGCGCCGCCGTTCCGACCAGCGTGATCTGTGACCGCCGGGCATCCAGCGGCTCGACCTCCAGCGAACCGTCGAAGACCGGGAACAGGGCAGCGGCAGGAGTCGCATGCCATCCCACCGGGAGGACGAGGCGGTGGCCGCTGCGTCGGGCAGGGCCGGTGTGGAACCGGACCTGCTTGCCGACCTCCTTGCCCAGCGTCGGACCGGGGATCTCGAGAAGGAAGCTCCCGTCGCCTGCGGGAGGCGTCGGCTCGGAACCTGTGGCGTCCTGGAGCATCTCGCGCAGCTGGGCGAAGCGGCGTTCGATCTCCCGGTCCCCGATATCGACCGTCTCGTGGACATACAGCCAGCGCTTCATCGCGGCCTCCTCAACTGTCTCCCAGACTGGTTGGTCGGGGTCGTGACGGCCAGAGCCGAAAGGCCTTGGGCTCGGAGCGGGAGCTCCGAACGCGCAGGATCGGCCACAGGAGGCGCTCTTCGAGTGCGCCAGGGACACGGCGGTGAGTGCGGTCAACCGAGGCCGATGGTCTCGGCGAGCGTGTCGGCACGGACCCAGCATGACCAGCGTGGGGCCGCACGCCACCGGCCGGCCGTCACCGTGATCGTGAGGTCCGGAGCTTCTCGAGCCGGATCCTGGCCAGGATCCCGGCGAGTGCGACGGCGGTGACCGAAGCGATCAACCGGTTGACATCGAGGGCCGGATGCCAGCGAACGTGGCCGTCGGCGATCACGTACATGCCGGCGGGCTTGATGCCCAGGCCGAAGCCGCCGCCCTGCCCTTCGGGGCCGTCGGCGTCCTGTCCACCGCCGCCACCACCGCCGCCGCTCACCGTGGCGGCTGGCACCACGGTGACCCCGCCCTGCTCGAAGGGTTCGCCATACACCCGTGTCACCGTGAGTGTCTCTCTCGCGGTGGTCATCAGCTCGTCGAGCATCATCCGCCTCACCTCCAGCTCCAGTGAACGCCGGATCCTCGGATCGCGCCCGGGCCGAAGGCCCTCAACCACGTCGACGTTCCCGTCGAGCGCAACCACGCGATCGCGAGGTGCTCCGCCACTCACCCACACGCAACCAACGTGCACGGCTCCCGGACGAGCGAGGAGGCCGACCACCTCGTGACCCGGGCACGCGACAGGTTGAACGAGGTGCCTGCTGTTCAGCGGACGATCACGACGGGGCAGTGGGCGTGGTGGGCGCAGTGCTGGGAGACCGAGCCGAGCAGGAATCCGGCGAATCGTCCACGACCATGGCTGCCCACCACCAACAGTTCGGCATGCTCGCTCATCTCGACGAGGGTCTTCGCCGGATCCCGGGCCATCGCCAGCGGCCTGACGTCGGGGCCGTCGATGCTCCAGCCGACCTGGTCGAGAGCCTGTTGGATGGTGCTCTCGGCATGTCGTCGGTCGTAGGCGTCCTGTTCCTCCTGCATCCGCCGCTCGTAGTCGGTCTCCACCTGCATGTTGCCCGCCGGCACGTAGGGGTAGACGGTCGCGTAGGGGTTGCGGACCACGGTCCGCTTGTGAGCGTGGATCACCACGGCGGAGTCGTCGCGCAGTTGCGCCTCTTCAAGGGCCCAACGGAGCGCGCGGTGCGAGGCCTCGGAGCCGTCCACGCCGATCACGATGTCGCCCACGATGCTCCCACCGTTCGGGGCTGTTGCTCGGGTCGGGGCTGTTGGTCGGGAACGCTTCCATCGTCGCCTGGCCGACACCCCAGGGGCTAGAGCACCTCGCCCCCCATCTCCATGCCGCGTGGCCGGGCGAGGACGGAGCCTCTCGCGGCCATCGCCGGCGGCCGCTGCCCGTTCGTCGACGTCCGGCGACCGCCTGCACCTCCTCGTCGAGACCGGCGATGCAGGGCCCTCCGGCGCAGCGCGGAGGCGGCACGACCGACTTCCTCCCCCGCGGCGCTCACGGTGCTGATGACGAGCCACGCGAAGCGGATGACGGATGCGCTGTCCCGCGAACCCGCCGGTTGAGCCTCGCATCGGCCGCGGCCGCGGCTAGGGTCCGTCGGGCACACCCGACGGGTTGGATCCAGGAACACGGTGCGAATCCGTGGCGGTCCCGCCACTGTGAACGGGGAGCATCACGCCCTGGCCATCGTCCGCAGGTGAGGCGATGGGCAGCTACCGGAGCGGTCACGGGTCCACGGACCTGGAAGGCCGGGCGCGGTGTGACGATCCGTGAGCCAGGACACTGAACCCCCGTCACGAGCCCCAGGGGACGTGGTATCCCCGAAGGACCCGCGACATGAGCAGCACGAGCCGTCTATCCGGCACGAACGCGTCCATGACGCCCGGCACCTACTCGGGTTGCTCTGCAACTGGCCGGTGTCGGCCATCGGTGTAGGTCACAGCATCGCGGCGGGGCTGTTCGCCGGGCTCCGTGCCGTCGACCCCCCCGACCCCGGAGCCGGTCAGCAGGCGCTGCTGCCCGGCGCGGTCGGGTCGCGTTCCGGCGGGTACGTCGGGGCGCTGGGCGCCGGGGTCGCGGCGGAGCGGTGGCGCACATGAGCCACCGCACGTCGCTGCTGTTGATCCGGCACGCGCCGTCCCATGCGACCCGCCGGTTCCGCTTCCCGGCCGACGAACCGCTCGACGAGGACGGCCGCTCCACCGCCGCGTCCCTGGCGGGGAGCATCGTCGCCGATCACGCCGTCACCAGCCCACGTCTGCGGTGCCGGGAGACCGCGGTCCTGGCCGGGTACGCCGACGCCGAGGTCGATCCCGACCTGGCCGAGCTCGACTTCGGCAGCTGGGCGGGACGCGACCCCCACCAGCTCGGACGTGACGCGCCGGCGGAACTGGAGGCGTGGTACGCCGATCCGGACACCGCGCCCCACGGAGGCGAGACCCTCGACCAGCTGGCGGTCCGGCTCACGGGTGCGCTCGAACGGCTACGGCACCGACCCGGGGTGACCGCCGTGTTCACCCACGGCGGACCCATCAAACTGGCCATCGTACAGGCGTTACAGGCGCCGACCACGGCGATGTGGCGGGTCGAGGTGGCGCCGTGCAGCATCACGGAACTGCATCCCCACCCGGACGGCGGATGGACCTTGGTGCGCGCGAACGTGGGTCCGGACCCACAGGTCACCTCATGAGCGCCGAACCGGGGAGGACCACATGAGTGGTGCGCTGCTGGTCGCCGGGACGACCTCGGATGCGGGCAAGAGCGTGCTGGTCGCCGCGATCTGCCGCTGGCTGGCGCGTGAAGGCGTCGCGGTCGCGCCGTTCAAGGCCCAGAACATGGCGCTCAACTCCGCGGTCACCGCCGACGGCGCGGAGATCGGTCGGGCGCAGGCGGCGCAGGCCGCCGCCGCGATGGTGCCGCCCGAAGCCGCCATGAACCCGATCCTGATCAAGCCCACCGGTGACCGGCACAGCCAGGTCATCGTGATGGGTCAGCCGGCGTTCGATGCCGGGGCGCGGGACTACCACGCCCACCGGCTGAGTTTGCAACCGATCGTCATGGACGCGCTGGCGGACCTGCGCGCCCGGTTCGACGCGGTCATCTGCGAGGGTGCGGGCAGCCCCGCGGAGATCAATCTCCGGACGCACGACCTGACCAACATGGGCCTCGCCCGCGCCGCCGACCTGCCGGTGATCGTGATCGGGGACATCGACCGTGGTGGGGTGTTCGCGGCCCTCTACGGCACCATCGGGTTGCTGGAACCCGCCGATCAGGCCCTGGTCGCCGGCACCGTCATCAACCGGTTCAGGGGTGATGCTGGGGTGCTCGCCCCGGGGCTCGTCCAGCTCGAGGCCCTGCTCGGTCGCCCCAACCTCGGTGTCCTGCCGCACGTGGACGGGTTGTGGTTGGACGCCGAGGATTCGTTGGCCATGGACCGGGGGCTGCCCTCCACGCCGCCGCTCGGGGCGGACGTGATCGACGTCGCCGTGATCCGCCTGCCCCGCAGCTCCAACGCCACCGACGCGGACGCGTTGGCGGCCGAGCCCGGGGTCCGGGTGCGCTACACCAACGACCCCACCGACGTGCTCCGCTCCGACCTGGCGGTGCTGCCCGGGACCAAGAACACGGTGCGCGACCTGGGATGGCTCCACGAGCGGGGCCTGGCGGCCGCGATCGCGACCCGCGCCGCCGCGGGCCAGCCCGTGCTCGGCATCTGCGGGGGCTACCAGATGCTCGGCTCGAGGTTGCACGACGACGTCGAGTCGCGGGTCGGCACCGTGCCCGGTCTGGGTCTGCTGCCGGTCGTCACGACCTTCCTCCCGGACAAACTGCTCGCGCAGCGGGTCGGGACCAGTCCCCGGTTCGCCACCTCCGCCACCGGTTATGAGATCCGCCACGGCCGGGTCGCCCGGCACGGCGGTGAACCGTGGTTGTCCGCGGGCGGCGCGGACGTGGACCACGGCACCCCAGCCGACGGGCAGCTCGAGGGTTGCGTCGTCGGTTCGGTCCTCGGGACCTCCTGGCACGGCGTGCTCGAGCACGATGCGCTCCGGCGGGCCCTCCTCACCGAGGTGGCGCAGCGCACCGGCCGTGACTGGATCCCGGGTGACGAGCCGTTCGCGGACGTTCGCGCTCGGCGTCTCGACGTGTTGGGTGAGCTGGTGGCCGACCACCTCGACACCGCGGCGGTGTGGCGGCTGCTCGAGGACGGTGTGCCCCGTGGCCTGCCCGTGGTCGCGCCGGGTGGCGCTCCGGCCGCGGGTCCGATCGCTCCACCCGGGACCCCGACGAGCCCGCCCGTGCGCGCCGAGCCGCACCGTCGCGAAGGATCACCCGCATGAGCGTCCCCGACCCCCTGCTCGAGCTGCTGGAAGACATCCGTGCGGTCGACCCCGCCGCGGCGACGGCGGCTGGACGGCGGCACGCCGAGCTGGCGACCCCGCCCGGTGCGCTCGGTCGGCTGGAGGTGCTCGGTGCCCAGCTGTGCGCCATCGCCGGGACCTGCCCGCCGCCGGCCTGCACCGATCCTGCGCTCGTCATCGCGGCCGGCGACCACGGCGTGCACGCGCAGGAGGTCAGCCCCTGGCCGCAGACGGTCACCGCCCTGATGGTGCAGACCTTCGCCGAGGGTCGCGCCACCGCGAACGCGTTCGCCGCGCAGGTCGGTGCCCGGGTGAGCGTGCTGGACGTCGGCGTGGCGAGCGACCTCGCGGATCACCCCGGGGTGCGTCGGGCCAAGGTCCGAGCCGGCACACACGACCTGAGCGTCGAGCCGGCCATGACCGCCGCCGAGTGCCTGGCCGCGGTCCTGGGCGGTGCCGCCGTCGCGCAGGAACTGATCTCGGACGGGGTCGATCTGCTGATCACCGGCGACATGGGCATCGCGAACACCACGGCGGCGGCGGCGCTGATCGCCGCCTTCACCGGCCGTTCGCCGGAGGAGGTCACCGGGCGTGGCACCGGCATCGATGACGCGACCCTGGCCCGGAAGACGAAGGCGGTCGAGGCCGGGGTGGCTCGCCACCTCGGCGACGA
>PWLR01000089.1 GCA_003558435.1 Nitriliruptoraceae bacterium
AGGTCCGTGACCGGGTGACCGTCGATGGTTGCGACCGCGGACTCGACCTCGGCTGGCTGTCGCTGTACCTGGTGATACCGCGTCGGGTCCCTCGCCACGATCCGGGTCGCCCACCGGCCACCGAGGCGCCGGCTCGCACCGATCCGGGTCGGTGGCTTCTGCGTCCCTATGGGGTCCATTCACTGTTCATCCGCTGAGCACCAAGCTGCGCGAGATCGGGTCCTTGGACCCTGTGGCGGTGCTCTGGTGCGCAGGATGCTGGGAACAGGACGGCCGACGTCGAGCGGTCGAGCGCTCGACGATTGCGGGTCACGGGTCAAGCGAGACGAACGTGGACACGACCACCACCTGGCTGCGGACCTCGAGCATCAAGCCTCGACGACGACGCCAGCACGTCGCATCGATCCTCGCCGGCACCATCGCCGCGCTGTACGCCATGCTGTTCGCTGGCGTGCTCATCATCGCGGGTGCGACCGACGCGGAGCGGGGCATCCTCGGGGTCGCCGCCGCGGTGTTCGCCGTGGTCGCGGGACTGTTGTGGTGGCGGCGCAGCCGCCTGCTGTGGGCCGCCGCTGCGGTCCTGCAGGTGGTGCTGGGCTGGATGTACCTGGCGATCGCGCCGGACCGTGATCCGGCGTTCGAGATGTGGGGCGTGACGATCCGCGTGGTGTCGTTGGTCCTGCTGGTCGTGCTGGTCCGGATGCTGATCGCCGAACGGCGTGAACGCAAGGTTGGCCGGCCACGAGCGCCCCGCTGACACCCGGCGTCGGGCACCCGGGACCAAGCACCGACCTCGAACCTTCCGGCCGGCCGTTGCCGCTGTGGTACTCGCTGGTGCTGGCGGGTGCGCTGGTGGCCGCGACCGTCTACAGGCTGCTGGTCGAGGGGGCCTACCGTGCCCCGACTGGTGTACGGCCCACCCTGCCGGCGACGTGGCGCGGATAGGACCTCGTCACGCTGTTGGCCGTGGTCGCCCTGGTGTGAAGTGCGGTGTGGGGTGCGGTGCGGACCCGTGCGGGATCGCTGGCCGGCCACATCGTCTGGCTCGCGATCTGCCCGTATACGGCCTATATCGACCTGATGTACGTCGTTACGCCCTACCACGAGGCGCTGGCGCTCTACATCGCCGCGATCGGACTGGCCACCTACCGGCTGATCAACGGCCTGTTCCGACTGCGCGCCGATCCCATGGCCGTCGCGTTCGCCGACGTTCTTGATCCCACCATCCTGCTGCCGTTCCTGGCGCTCACCGGGGTCCTGCTGCTTCGAGGTCACCCGGTCGCGCCGGTACTCGCGGCCCTGGTGCTGGTCAAGACCCTCACACTCGGGTTGGCACTGCTGTCGATGAACGCCTTCGTCGCGGCGTCCGGCGGTGCGATCGACCCGGCCGAACCCTTTCTGTGGACCGCGATCGTGGTGGTCACTCTCGCGTGGCTCGTCGGTGGGGCCGTCGCATGCAGGCTGCTCCGCGACCGTGGCTGCGGCCGAGCATCTGGTGCATGGACCGTCGACCCGTCGGGCTGATCCGGCGGTCGACCGGTGAGGCGTCGGGCTCGCTGGGGCCCGCCATGTCGAACGGCCCGTCCGGACGCCTGCGCGGGGGTGGTGGCCTCGCGCGAACTCGAGCTTCGCCTGGCGGCCTGCTGGTCCCGGGGCAGCGGGTCCTCCGACCCTGGAGGCGAAGTCGGCGACCTGTGACCATGATCGCGGATCAGGATCCGTCGTGCGACCCTTCGGTGGGCACGTGCTGGCGGACCGTTCGCATGACATCGTGGGCTGAGGAGGAGATCTCGATGGTGTCGGCATCGGCGGGGATGCACGATGCTGCGCGCGGGGAGGAGCGCCCACCGGTGGTCACGCCAACGGCGCCCACGGAACGCGAACCGGTCCTGGACGTGCTGCGTGGCGTGGCGCTACTCGGGATCCTTCTGATCAACATCGAGTACATGCGCGGCAGCGATTTCTTCGCGGCGTTCGTCGGCGAGGCCCCGGCCACCACGACCGCCGACCGCATCACCGAGTTCGGGATGGGCTGGTTGGCGGCCGGCAAGTTCCTGTCGATGTTCGCCATCCTGTTCGGCGTGGGCGCCGCCATGATCGCCGAACGTGCGGTTCGTGCCGGCCGGTCCCCCAGGCGCCTGCTCGCGCGCCGCTACGGGCTGCTCGTCGGCCTCGGGCTCGCCCACATGGTGTTGCTGTTCCCCGGTGACATCCTGTTCCTCTACGGGCTCACCGGGCTCGTGCTGCTGGCCTTCGTGCCCGTGCACGCGAAGACCGCGGTGCGCTGGGCCGTCGGGCTCATCGTGGTCATGACGACCCTTTGGGCAGCCGGCACCGCCGTGATGGCGTTCGCTCCGGCGCCGCCCGTCGATCACCCCTCGGTCGTCGCGCAGCAGGAGTTCTTCGCTGACCAGCAGGAGCAGGCCGTGGCCGCCTTCACCGAGGGTTCCTACCTCGAGGTCATCGGGGCGAACGCGTTCCAGTCGCTGATCATGCAGACCGGCCAACTGTTCATGCTGCCGTGGGTGCTCGGGCTGTTCCTGCTGGGCTTCGCCGTCGGGAAGGCCGGCGTGATCGCCGACCTCGCTGCCCACCGTCCCTTGCTGCAGCGCGTGGCGGCGGTCGGTCTCGGCGTCGGCCTGCCAGCCAACCTCGTACTCGGCTCGGTCGGGCCGCTGTGGGGCGGGGCGACGCTGCAGCAGGGCGCCGACGACCCCGGCCTGCTCGTGCTGGTCGCCATCGTGCAGATGGTCGGTGCGCCGCTGCTCGCTGCCGGCTACCTCGCCGGGGTGGCGCTGATCACGCTGCGCTTGGGTGCGCCGCGCCGGCTCGCCGGGGTCGGGCGCAGGGCGCTGACCGCCTACCTCGCCCAGAGTGTGCTCGCGCTGGTCGTGTTCGCCGGCTTCGGGCTCTACGACGCCCTGGGCAGCGCGCAGGGCCTGCTCATCGTGGCCGGGATCTGGGCGCTCCTGCTCGTGCTCTGCCCGGTCTGGATGCGCCACTTCCGCTACGGACCGGTCGAGTGGTTGTGGCGCACCGCGACCTACGGCCGACGCCAACCCATGCGGGCAGGCTGAACACCCACGCCTCCTCCAAGCGCGACAGCGCCGAGGTCGAGATGGTCCCGGCGAGTGCAGCAGGCCCGGCGGGGTCGAGGTGTCACCGCGCCATCCTCACTGCCGACGACGCGCCTGCACCGTACGACGGGTAGCTGTCGATCCAGACGGGCAGGGCAGCTCGAGGGATCCGGTCCGCTGGTGCCCGGACCACCCGACGAACTCGCACCGTCGCAGCACCATCATGATGGCGGTCGGGCTCGCTCGCCACAGGATCCTGCACGCTCACCATCCCTCGCCGGGCTCCGCCCTGTGGCGCGACCCGTGCTGTGGCGATCCGTCCCGGGGTCGACGCCGATCACCTTCGGCGTCGCCTCACGTCATCGCAGCCGAGTGCGCAGCAAGCCTGGCCCGAGAGACCGCCAACCACCGTCGCGGCAACGAGAAGCCGAGACCACCACTGAGCCCCAGTCGCCCCGGGCAGCGACGCCCACAGGCGCGATCCGCGCACCGGCCGTGGTCCGGACGCTTCCCCAGGACCCTGCTCGGCCGCTCCGGCTTCTGATGGCGAGGCGACTCACGGGTTGCCCGGCTCCCTGCGAAGGAGTGCCCGCCCCTCGCTTCTCAGGGGACGAATGGCACTTCACAGCCGGGCGTCCGCCGAGCGACATTGACACGTACAGGGCTCGCGAGCGGAGGCTGCCTTGGCTGCGAGAGGTGTCGCTGACACCACCGACCGACCCGGTGCTCGCCGTACCGCAACGGCATTCCTCGGGAGGCCCAGGGGGGGCTTGCGGTTGCGTTACCTCGTGCCGCTGATCGTGTTGGTCGTGATCGGGATGCTGGTTGCCGGGTCGTATCCGGGCTACCGCACCGCGATGGGCGACATGCGCGCCGACGTCCTCGCGGGCAGCCGCATCATCGAAACGGCCGCGGGACCCACCGAGTACGCCGAGCTCGGAACTGGGGCCCCGGTGCTCGTCGTGCATGGCAACGGCGGCGGCTACGACCAAGGGCTGCTGGCCGGCCGCATGTTCATCGGCGAGGGCTCCCGGCTGATCGCCCCCTCGCGGTTCGGTTACCTGCACACCCCACTGCCCGGAGACGGCTCCGCCGCCGCGCAAGCCGACGCGTACGCCGCCCTGCTCGACGCCCTCGACCTCGACCAGGTCGTGATCGCGGCGATCTCGGACGGCGGTCCCTCGGCGCTGCAGTTCGCCCTCCGTCATCCGGACCGCGTCTCCGGGTTGATCATGGTGGCCGCCAAGAGCCACACCCCACCGCCCGACAACGCCGCGCAATCGTTCGCGTTCAACACCCTGTTCCGCTCGGACTACGTGTACTGGGCGGTCACGAGCCTGTTCGACTCCCAGCTGATGACCCTGCTCGGCATGTCCAGCGACGTGCAGGAGACCCTCACTCCCGAGCAGATCGAGGCCGTGACGGAGTACCTGCGGATCATGCACCCGATCAGCATGCGCTCGGCCGGCATCTACAACGACCGTGACGCACTCTCAGCGCTTCCGTCCCGGTCCTATCCGCTGGAGCGCATCACCGCCCCCACACTCGTGGTCCACGGGACCCTCGACTCGCTCCAGCCGTTCACACACGCACAACACACCGCGGGACACGTCCCAGGGGCCAGGATGGTGGCCCTCGAGGGCGGCGGGCACGTCCCGGTCGACCACCTCGCGCAGATCACCACCGAGGTGCACCGCTTCCTCGCAGATCACTCAGCGGTCCCGTGACCGACAGCTCGCTCATGCGGTCACCGCCTTCGCGGCGGTCATGCCTGACATGCTGGCCGATCGGCGCCCCGTCGAGACGGGCATCAACCGCACCCGTTCTCCTGCTGTGGGGTGACCACGACCCGTTGCTCGAACGCAGCACGCTCGACCAGGCCCTCGAACGGCGCGCACCGGTCGGGGCTACCGACTACGCCGCAGCGGTCGGAACGTGGTTGGGTTTCGCCCCTCTGACCGACGGCGCGCATCAGGAGAGGGGGGTGCGCGGCGAGTTCGGGGGCGGTTCCTGCCCGACTGGCATCCTGTCCGCGTCGGGCAGGTCCGCCGGGGACGGACTCGAGACGCGAGCGGCGGCCACCACCGGTGAGGGTGACGGCTTCGATGGCGCCTGCGACGACGATGAGCGTGCCGACGACGACGATGGATACCGCGTTGGCGAGGCCGACCGTCCATGCCACCGTCATCAGCCGCACCACACTGGTGGTCCCCGGGGCCGTCGTTGGCGGCTGGTCGTAGCCGCTGCCGGCCCACAGACGCAGCCCGAACGAGACGAACAGCACCCCGATCATCACCGTCCATAGCGGCACCGACACGGACCAGGGCCGGCCGGTGATGGATCCACTCCCCCGCTCGACCCGGCGCCAGCGCCCCCACGAGGCGCCGTCCCCTCACCCTCGGATGGCCGGCCAGCTCCGGCCATCGTTCCAACCACACGGACGCTTCCCGCCCCACGGGTCGGTCTCGGCGAAAGCCGACGGTCGGTGGACCGGCCACGGTCGACGGGTTGGTCCCTCCTCGAGTCCCGCGCGGCTACCGGCAGCCAGAGCCGCTGGCCGCCGCAAGGCCCGGGGGCAACGGCTGTCGGTGCGGGCTCTGTGCCCGATCACATCGTTCCCACGGGGCGAAGGGCCCGCACGAAGGACGACTGCTCGCGCACCCGCCACTCGGCCGCGTCACGGTCATCTCGGCGGCCTCGGGCAGCGGCCGCGCCACTCCGGGACCTCCTGCCACGTCGCCATGCGGACCCCCCATGCGGTGCCGCCCCCGGGCGGCTGGGACGCCGGCTCAGAGTTCGCGTCGTTCCAGGCCGGCGGCGGCGATGGTGAGCAGCGCCGGGATGGCGGCCAGGGTCACGATGGTGGCCCGGAGGTATTCGGAGGCGGGTACACCCTCGACCATGGAGGCGACGGCCCCGACGAGGTGGCTGGGTAGCCATGGCTGGAGCGGTGGGAAGAGCCCGAGCACGGGGAGCAGCAGCAGCGCGAGCAGCGACAGGAACACCGTGGGGGTGGTGTTGCGGACCAGCCCGGCGATCGCGGCGACGACCGCGACGGCGAAGGTCAGGTAGATCGACCCGTACAGGGTGCCGAGGAGCATCGCTGCGACCGGGAGTGGCCCGATGAGCATGCTGGTCAGCGTCCAGGTGATCGCGGTGCCGAGCACGAGTGAGAACACCGCGAGCGCGGTCACGGCCGTGTAGCGCGGCCACAGCAGCGTGCTGGCACGTTCGACCCGCACGCGCAGGAACGCGGCGACCTCGGTGCGGGCGTCGATGGCGAGCGAGCCCGCGGCCACGATCACGATTGCGAGCAGGCCGATCTGGGTCACGTTGCCCAGGAACTGGCCGACCCCGTCGACCGGGCGCGGGTCGGGGACCTCGACGACGATGTCGGTGGCGAAGTTGGTCATGATCTCACCCATGTAGCGGGCGGTGAGTGCGCCGATCACCGCGAACGCGACGTAGACGCCGACGATGATCGTCCACCGGTGGGTGCGGACGAGTCGTAGTAGTTCGAGTCGCCAGAGGGTCATCGTGTCAGCTCCAGGAACGCGGTCTCGAGGTCGGTTGCGGGGTAGAACGACACCAGTGACAGGCCGTGTTCGGTGACCAGGCGCGGGATCTGCTGTTCGGCGACGGGTGCGTCCGAGGTGACCAGCCGGAGCCGGCCCGGGGCGAGCTCCTCGACCGTGTCGACCCACGGTCGGGTCTTGAGGTCGGTGAGCAGTTCGGTCGCGGTCGGCCGCACGTGCACGGCGTAGGCCGCCGAGGTGCGTGCCAGCAGCTGCTCGATCGGTCCCTGGTAGCGCAGGTGGCCGTGGTCGATGACCCCGACGACGTCGCAGACCTGTTGCACGTCACCGAGGATGTGGGTCGAGAGCACCACGGTCTTGGTGTGTGACAGCTGCCCGATCAGCTCCAGCACCTCGCGTCGGCCGGCCGGGTCCAACGCCGAGGACGGTTCGTCGAGCAGCAGCACGTCGGGGTCCCCGACCAGGCAGGCCGCGAGTCCGAGACGTTGCAGCATCCCGCGGGAGAACCCACCGGTCCGACGATCCGCGGCGTCCGCCAGCCCGACCTCGGCGAGCGCGGCGTCCACCCGGTCGGCGGGTAGGTCGTCGGCGACCAGCTGGCGGGCGAGGTCGACGACCTCCCGTGCGGTCAGCCACGGCTCGAACAGCGGCGTGTCGACCAGGCTCGCCATCCGGTGACGCTCAACCCCCAGATGGACCTCACCGGTCGTTGGCCGACGCAACCCGGCCAGGATCGAGAGCATCGTGGTCTTGCCCGCCCCGTTCGGCCCGATCAGCCCGTAGGTGGCGCCCCGTGGCACCAACAGATCCACACCCTCGAGCGCGACCGCATCGCCATAGACCTTGCCCACCCCGAAGGTCGAGATCACCGCATCACCCGTCAGCTCGGGCGCCGCCGGCGACG
>PWLR01000168.1 GCA_003558435.1 Nitriliruptoraceae bacterium
AGGTTGTTGGCGGCGTCCTTGACCCCGACGATGTTGGGGACCCGGGAGAGCTCGGCGAAGGTGGCGACGTCGATCTCGCGGCCGGTCCGACCCGGGATGTCGTAGAGCACGACCGGCAGCTCGACCGCCTCGGCGACCGAGCGGAAGTGTTGGAGCAGGCCCCGCTGATCGGGGCGGTTGTAGTACGGGGTCACCACGAGGGCGGCGTCGGCTCCCGCCTGCTCGGCCTGGATCGTGTGCGCGACGGTTCGCGCCGTACTGTTGGAGCCCGTGCCGATGATGACGTTGACACGGTCGCCGACCGCCTCCTTGACCACCCGCAGCAACTGCCATTTCTCGTCCCCCTCCAACGTGGGGGACTCGCCCGTGGTGCCGTTGACCAGGACCGTGTCGCTGCCGTTGCGAACGAGGTGGTCGGCGATGACCTGGGCCGCATCCAGATCGAGTTCCCGTTCCGAGGTGAACGGGGTGACCATCGCGGTCACCACCCGACCTATCCCCGCCGGCGGGCGCGGAGCGTGGTAGGCATCGGGTTCGACGCCGTCCGCGGCACGAAGCACCCCGGTGACATCCGATCTGGTCTCGCTCGACATCATGATGGGGGGCCGCCTCCGGGCACGGGCGCACTGACGTGGGAAGTCGCAGCGCGAGTCGTATCCTAACGGGCGAGCGCGACCGGCCGACCGGTCCGGGCACGTTCGTCTGACGCCGGGCGTCCGCGGGCTTGGTCGGCGAACCTCGCGCCCCCGACCGACAACAGCGAAGGGTCCCCGATGATCTGGCACATCGTCCGGTTCGACATGAGCGAACTGGACGAGGCGACGCGCGCCTCACTCGAGAACGATCTCGCCGGGCTCACCGCGCTGGAGGACGTCGCATGGCTACGGGTGGCCCGCGACGTCGAGGACCCGGGCATGACCGGGCTGATCACCGCCTTCGCGGACCACGACGCGCTGGAGCGCTACCGCGTACACCCCGACCACCTGCCGGTCGTGCAGCGGGCTCGTGAGCTGGCCATCCCGGCGGTTCGCCTCGACATCGCCACCGACGACGATCCGACCCCCCTGCCGTGACCCCCGCCATCCTGTTCGCGCACGCCGGCCCCGGGTCGACCTGGCAAGCGATGGTGGTGGTCGCGGGGGTGGTACTGACCGGGTTCCTGGTCGCTGCCGGGCTCGGGAAGATCCACATCGAGCGCGCCGATGACCTGGTGGTCCCACTCGCCTCGACCGCGATCGTCAGCAGCCTCGGCACGATCGCCCACGAGGTGGTCTCCGACGGCATCGGTTGGGCGCTGCCGTTGGCCGTGGTCTCGCTGCTCGCGCTGAGCCTCGGCGCCGTGACGGGGCTCGACCTGCGGTTCCCCTCGCCCCTGCCGATGGGCGCCATCGCCCTGGCCGGCGTCAGCGCCGTGGTGCTCTATGCGCCGCTCACCATCGCTCTGCATCCCCCGGCCGAACTGCTCCCCCTCAGCGACGACTCGGCGATCACGATCGTGGAACCGATCGACGGTGGGAGCGCCGATGGTCCGGTCGCCGTCACCGTGGAGGTCACCGGAGGCAGCTTCGGCCCCGGCCGCGTGCCACTCGATGAACTGCCCGAGGATCCGGAGGAGGCCGGCACGGTGTCGGTGGCGATCGAAGAGGTCCGCGAGGACGATCGCATCACCCAGCAGCAGCTGGTGGGGGTCGACCACCCGCCGCACTGCACGGTGGCCGACCCGTGTGAACAGCTCACCTTCGACGTCGACCCGGTCCCGGGCACCTACCAGCTCACCGTCGAGTTCGTGCGTGGTGACGGCGTGCCGCTGGCGCCCTTCGTGCGGGACCGGATCACCTTCACCGTCGAGTGAGCGACGGCGCCGGATCATGGCCGTGGCCGGCGGCCCTCGGTGAGGTGCCCTCGTTCGGTGCGCTGGTTCCTCGACATGGTCCCGGGACGGCCTCGCTCCGAACCGCGAGGAACGCCCATCCCCCCGATCACGGAGTCGACAGATGCTCATCAAACGCATGCACAAGCTCGGTATCACCAGCGAGGTCCTGCAGGTCCTCGGCTTCGTCTCGATCTTCGGCAGTATCGCGACCTGGCGCACGGCCAAGGGCTCCGGTGACGCCGCGCACGCCGAACGTCTGGGCATCTTCGTCGGGCTCTGGGCCCCGACCTTCTTCGCCCTGGCCAGCGAGGTCGCGGTCATCGAAACGAGCGACCCGAACCTGTAGACCCACGGGCTGGCACCCGGAGGGGCTCGCGTGCCGATCGGCTCCACGTCGACCGTGTCCACGGGCGCGGTCGACGCGACGGTCCTTCAGCCGCGGGGCCCCTGGATCGCGGCGTAGAGGTAGGCCCCGATCAGCACGAACGCGATCGCCTGCGAGGGGGTGGTCGCCGGGACCACCGGCAACGCCGGGATGCGTGCCGCGAGGGTGGAGGGGACCGTCGGCAACGCCACGAGCAGCACCACCATGGCCCCGATCGCCGGGACGAGCCGGTCCCGCCGGCCGGCCGCGATCCCGGCGGCAGCCACGAGTCCCGCGCCGAGGTAACACGCGATCGGCCACCAGACGCTGGTCTCTCCGCCGTCGGTGGCCACCGCGTCGCGCAGGATCCGGGCCAGATCGAGCAGCAGCAGCGGACCGATCCCCACCCCGAGACCGAGCAGGACGCCGCGCACGCGCTCGTTCACGAACTGTTCTCCTGCGCGCTCGATCCGGCCTTCGTGGCGGCCCGGGCGGTACGCCGGTGCTCGGCGGCGCGCTCGGATTCCAATCGTTCCAACTCACCGGTGCCATGATCGACGTGGACCATGCTGTCCGCGACCGCGCGATGGCCGGCCACCTCGCCGATCAGCCGGTGCATCTCCTGGACCACCTTGCGGTACTGCGGGTGACCCTGGGGGGTGGAACGCAGCTCCAGCATCTGCATGGCGGCCCGCGCGTTGAGCTGCATGACGTAGCGCACGCGGTAGGCGAAACACACGGCGTACTGGGCCTGGACCGGATGGTCCGGGGCCAGCAACCGGTACAGCGCATCCGAGCGTTGCAGCGCTTCGTGCCAGCGGTCGACCACCCCGGCTTCGGCCAGCTCCGGCGGGGTCTCGTAGCCGTGCGCGGTCGTGAGGTCCTGCCATTCGATGGTGAGCATGCGGTGTCGTTGCAGGTCCCGGAAGCCGCCGTAGTCGCCCAGGACGTCGAACCGGTACCAGACCCGCTCGAACCCGCGTCCGGGCTTGTGGCGGCGGTTGGCCCGCTCCCCGACGTAGGCTCGCAGCACCTGGGCGCGCCGCTCGGCGGGCCAACGTCGGACCTCGGCCTCCAGCTGGCGCTCGGACACGGTCACGTGCGGATAGAGCGCCGCGGTGACCAGTGCCACCTCGGCGTCGATCGGGTTGACCGGTGACCAGTCGCGCAAGGTGACCAGTTCCGCCTCGTGGACCCGATCGACGGTGACGAACTCCCGGGCCAGCGCGCGTGTCTCGTCGCGCGTGCGGGCGAGGTGCTCCGCCCAGGCGCCACCGCGTTCGGGACGGTCGACCCGGGTGAGGAACGAGGGGATCACCGCTCGGAGCTCGTGCAGCAGCGTGTCGCCGACCACGTGGGCCTCGGCGAGCTCGTCGGCCTTCAGCCGCAGCAGCAGCCCCTCGTAGGACTGACCGGAGGCGAACATCCCGACGTTGGAGGTCGTCGCCGCCGGCAACAGCCCCCGCAGCAGATCGAGCGCCTTGGCCTTCGTGGCGTTGTTGTGCACGAAGCTCGAGGTGGACTCGTCCTTGGGCCACCGCTGCCGCACCCAGGCGAGCACCTCGGGCACCAGCTCGGCGTAGATGTCGAAGATCGCGTCCAGCTCGCGCTCGTAGGCCTGCGCGTGCGGACCGGCCATGATGTCGGCGTCACGGTGGTAGCGGTAGCGCCCGCCCGGTTTGGTGTCGTACGGGATGTACCGGGTCGACTGCTCGAGATAGGCCGCCAGGCGCCCCCACTCGATGCGCTTGGTCATCAGGTTCGAGACCTCTTCGAGCGCGACATGGGCTCCGCCGACCTGCGCGACCGAGTCGTCGCCGTACTCGCTGAAGACCTTGTCGTAGAGCTTCTCGGCCCGCGCGGCGGGGTCGTCGGTGTCGAGGTCGGCGGCGAACTCGTCGAGGAACAGCCGCTTCAGCGAGCCGCCGTAGCGCGAGTACCGCGCGAACATGGCGCCCTTGACGACCTCCGGCAGCCCGGTCAGCGCGAACACGTCGCCGTCCGGATCGCTGACGAACCGGCTCAACAGTTCACGCTCGTCGGGGCTGAGCGGCGCGTCGGACACGGGGACCTCGGGAAGGTGGGGTAGGACGGAACCGGGAAGGTGGGGTGGGAGAGAACCGGGAAGGTGGGGTGGGACAGAACCGGGAAGGTGGGGTGGGACAGAACCGAGAAGGTGGCAGGGCCGCGAGACTAGCCAGGCCCGCCTGTCGTCCCCCACCCCGGCTACGACATCGGCCCGGATCGGGCGGGTGGGTGGTCGACCGGAGGTAGTGCGCCGCCACGCCGTCACGTCCGACAGCGCACGTTGCGCACCATCCATCAAACGACCATGCGTGGACGTGTGCCGTCCCGGGCATGAGGAGGACCATCTCGTGGGCATCATCGCGTTCATCATCGTCGGCGCCATCGCCGGGTATCTCGGTCGGTTCCTCATGCCGGGCAAGCAGCAGATGGGGTGCCTCGGCACCACGGCACTGGGCATGGCCGGTTCGCTCGTCGGTGGCACGCTGGCCTCGCTGATCTTCGAGGGCGACCTCGACATCAGCGCATCCGGGATCATCGGTGCCATCATCGGCACGTTGGTCGTGCTGTTCGTGCTGGAGCGGACGGGCAAGATCTGACTCGCTCGGGCGCTCGTGATCGGTCCGGTCAGCCGGCCTCGAGACGTTGGAGCACCTGCTGCGCCAACAGCTCGTGGCCGACAGGACCCGGGTGGAAGCCATCGGGCCCGAACAGATCGTCCGACAACACGGTGCGGTCGGCGCGCACGACCGCGACGCCGAGGTCGGCCGCGACCCGCTCCTGAGCGGACGCCAGCGCGCGGCACCGGCGTCCGACCGCGGGACGCAGCAGCCACGGCAGACCGGGTGCCACCGACAGATCGGGACACGACAACAACACGATCCTGGCGTCGCCAGCCGCTCGTGCTCGGACACCTCGCACCAGCTCGTCCAGCACCGTCGCCGCCGCTGGGATCGACCGCGCGGGCCGGACCGCGTCGTTGACCCCGATCCCGATCAGCACCACCTCGGCGTCCGATGCAGCGGCGAGCTGGGTCGTCAGGACCTCGGCGGTGGTGGCTCCGTCGACGGCGACACAACGCACGGTCGTCGCGCGCCCGTCGGCGGCGACCAGCCCCCGTCCCACCAGCCGCGCCAGGGACGCATCGGCAGCGGGCAGTCCGTGGCCGGCGGCCGCCGAGTCACCCACCACCACGAGCCGACGTGGCGGGGATCGACCGGGAAGGTCCACGTCGTGCTCCAGGGCACGTACCTTGGCCCCCTGCCCGCGGAGCCGATGGATGCGCACCGCGGCCTGCGAACCGGCCATGGCGGCGAGACCGGCCACCACCAGCGGCACGGTCCACCGGATCCGGAGCGGCAGATCCGCGCCCGAGGCGCGCGCTACCGGCGCAGGTCCCGAGCGCGCCTCGTCCAAGGACGCCGTCGGGGACGGAATCGAACGTAGGTCCATGGGACCGCAATCTAACCGGTCGCCCGACCGCCGCTCTCGCCGTCCCCGCGACGTGACCCGAGCACGACACCACGACCACCAAGCGACCGGCTGAGCCCAGCCGCAGAAGGGAACCCCGGTGCGAGGAAACGGCGGCATGCCGTTACGGCCGTTGGGCGATGTCGACGAGCTCAAGAGCCGTGGGCTCGACCGGACCGTGGTCCGTCGAGCCTGGGGGCTGACCGAGCCGTACCGCAAGCGCCTGCTCGGGTTCGTGCTGCTGATCGTGGCCACCTCGGCGGCCGCGGCCGTTCCGGCGCTCCTGATCCGACAGATCCTGAACGTCGCCATCCCCGAGCAGAACACGGGCCTGTTGCTGCTGTTGTTCCTCGGGATGCTGGCGGTCGGGGTGACCGTCGGGGTCATCTCGATGATCGAACGCTGGCTGTCGTCGTCGATCGGCGAGGAGTTCATCCTCGACCTGCGCACGATGCTCTACCGGCACGTGCAATCGATGCCGATGGCGTTCTTCACGCGGACCCAGACCGGCTCGTTGATCACCCGTCTGAACAACGACGTGATCGGCGCGCAACGGGCCCTGACGGGCACGCTCGGCGGCATCGTCGACAACCTGATCGGCGTCAGCGTCACCCTGGTGGTGATGGTCGCGTTGGAATGGCGGGTGACGCTCGTCGCGGTGTCACTGCTGCCGCTGTTCATCATCCCGGCGCGTATCGTCGGTCGTCGCCTGCAGTCGCTGTCGCGGGAGTCCATGGGGCTCAACGCGGAGATGAACACCGTCATGACCGAGCGCTTCCACGTCGCGGGCGCACTGCTCGTGAAGCTGTTCGGTCGGGTGGACCACGAGGTGGATGCGTTCCACGACAAGGCCGAACGCGTCGCACAGATCGGTGTCAAGCAGGCGATCACCGGCCGGGCGCTGTTCGCCTCGCTCGGGTTCGTGGGCACGCTGGCCACGGGCCTGGTCTACCTGATCGGCGGCACGCTGGTCATCGACGGCGAACTGGAGGCCGGCGACGTCGTGGCGCTCGCCATCCTGGTCACGCAGCTCTACGGACCCCTCGCCCAGCTCTCGAACGCCCGCGTCGACCTCATGACCGCACTGGTGAGCTTCGAGCGCGTCTTCGAGGTGGTCGACCTGCCGATCCAGATCATCGACCGCGACGGCGCTCGCGAGTTGATCGAACCACGGGGCCACGTGACCTTCGAGCACGTGTCCTTCCGCTACCCGGCCTCGGAGGGCTCCAGCCTGGCATCCCTGGAGGGGCCTCAGGCCGAACACGGCAACGACGCCTCGGACTGGATCCTGCACGACATCCAGTTCGATCTCCCGCCCGGAACGATGGCCGCGATCGTCGGTCCCTCCGGTGCCGGGAAGTCGACGATCTCCTCGCTGCTCCCCCGCATCTACGACGTCACGAGCGGACGGGTGACCATCGACGGCCACGACGTGCGCGACCTCACGCTCGAATCGGTCGCGGATGCCGTGGGTGTGGTCAGCCAGGACGCCCACCTGTTCCACGACTCGATCAAGGCCAACCTGCGCTACGCCAAGCCGGACGCGACCGACGAGGAACTCGTCGCTGCGGCCACGGCTGCGCGCATCCACGGGGTGATCGCTCGACTCCCCGACGGTTACGACACCGTCGTCGGCGAGCGCGGCTACCGGTTGTCCGGGGGCGAGAAGGCCCGGCTGTCGATCGCCCGCGTCCTGCTGAAGGACCCGGCCATCGTGGTGCTCGACGAGGCGACCGCGCACCTGGACACGGAATCCGAGCGGCTCGTCCAGGCCGCCTTGGCGGAGACGCTCCATGGCCGCACCAGCCTGGTGATCGCCCACCGGCTGTCGACGGTCGTCGAGGCCGACGTCATCCTCGTGCTCGAGGAGGGGCGCATCGTGGAACGTGGCACCCACCACGAGCTGGTGGTGGCCGGAGGTCTCTACAGCGAACTCGCGCGCACCCAGGTCGTCGGCGCCGATGCGCGCTGACGGGCGCGCACCCGACCTACCGAGCGCGTAGGGCCATCCCGGATCAGGTGGGCCGGATCAGGTGGGCCCGGCCCGCTCCTCGGGACTGCCGTCCTCCGGCGCCGCAGGCGGCACCTCGTCATCCGCCGGCCGGGGTAGCTCGGTGGCGGGTTGCTCCTCGGGCGACGGCCCCTCGGTCGGCTGTCCCTCGCTCGCCGATGGCGACAGCTCCGGAGGTGGCTCAACCGGCACGGCCGGGGTCTGCTCGGCGGGTAGGGGGGTCGGTTCGGGCGGAGGTGGTGGAGACCCGGCCGGAGGCATCGGTGGTGGCGTGGCCGGAGCGGGCTGGCCGGTGCCGGCAGGGGGCGCCTGGGTCGGCGGTGGCAAGGCGTCCGTGGGGGCGGGAGGTGTCGCGGACCCACCGGCCGGGTCCGGCCCGCTCGCGGCCGCCGGTGGCGCGACCTCCTCGGCCCCATCGGGCGTCCCGGAGGAGCCGCTCGTCGCGATCTGCGCCTCCCAGTCATCGGGCTCCGGAGCGGCTGTGGCACCACTGACGCCGATACCCGGTTCATCCGGGAGTCGACGCTTGGTCTCGCCGGACGCCCACTCGAGGGCCTTGCGGTGACGATCGTCGACCGAGATACCGGCGGCGACGATGCGGTCGAACACGGCCTTGGCGGCTTCGTGCTCACCACGTTTGGCATGGGACCACAGCAACTCGCGGAAGGTCGGCTCATCGACGCTGACCCCACCGTCCTGCAGCGCCGCCACCAGCGCGTTCGCCTCGGCGAGCTTCCCGGCCTTGATCAACCCGTTCACGAGCGTGGACGCGTCGGAGGACGCCGGGGCGACCTTGCTGAGCAACATGTGGTTCAGCAGAGCGATCGCGTCATCGGAGCGCTTCGCTGCCACGAGCGCGTTGAGCAGTGAGCCGTAGTGGCGGCCGTGGGTCAAGGTCCCGGCCGCCCGGAGACGCTCGAGGAGCGCGGCAGCCTCGTCCAACCGTTTGGCCTTCACCAGCGCCTCGACCAGGTCTCGCGCCACCCGACGGTCGGCGGGCACACCCCTGACCGTCATCTCCTCGAACAACGACAGTGCGACGTCCAGTTCGCCCGCCTTGAGGTGACGGCCGAGCACGTCCGCCGCCTTCTGGGGTGGGACCGGCACGCCCAGGATCATCATCCAATCGAGCACCCCGCTGGCGTCCGGCAGACGCCCAGCAGCCAGGGACACGTCGATCAGGCCCTCCAGGTTGGCGCCGGAGGGGATGCGGCCCGCCTCCAGCAGCGACAGGGCCGCCGCCCAGGCCGCGTCCGCGTCCCCACTGCCGATCCGTGACTCGAGGACCGCGTTGACGTGGAAGCTGTTGGGTTGGGTCCCGGCTTCGCGCATGGCCGCGAGTGCGGCCTCGGCGGCCTCGGCGTCACCGGCCTTCGCGTGCGCGAGTAGGAGTTCGTCGTGCACATCGCCAGACAGGCGCACGCCCGCTTCACGGAGCATCTCCAGCAGCGATAGGGCCCGGTCCGTGTGACCGGCGCGAGCGATCATCGCGACCAGTTCGGTGACCAGGGCCGGGTCGGGATGCCGACCGACCTGCAGCATCAGTTCGACGACGGTTCGCGTGTCCTTGATCGCGCGACGGTCGAGGCAGTCGCGCAGCAACCGCGTGTACTGCTCGTCGGTGGCCGCCTGCCCACGGACGACCATCTGGCGAAGCACGGCGCGACCGGCCGGGAAACGACCGGCGGAGACGTAGATGCCCAGCACCGCCGGAGCGTGCTTGGGCGTCGGGTCGATCCCCTGGTCGTGCAAGGTGTCGAGCGCTGCGAGCGCGTCACCGGATCGCCCCGCTCGCGCGGTGGCGACCGCGAGCTCCCACTGGACCTCGGCGGGGACCTCGATGCCCGCCGCCGCCATGCGGTCGACGACCTGGTGAGCACCGGGAAGGTCACGGGCCGAGAGGTAGGCGTCGAGCAGCAGGCGCCAGTGCTCGGCAGCGATCGGCACGCCCCGCTGTTCCATCGAGGCGAACACCTGCTGCGACATCCGAAGATCGCCCGTGAAGCGCCGAAGGGCATCGACGTACCGGTCCTGTTCGCTCACGATCGCGACCTTTCGTCGCCGCATCCGAACCCCGGGAACGCCGAGGCGTCCGCGATCCGACGGGCTGACACGCTCACCCACGCGCGCCGGTGACCGGCCGACCGTCGGCCGCGGCGTGACGGTACCGGGGTAGCGTCGGGCATGTCGTGAACCGGGACGCGATCAGGAACCGGGCGCGGACGACGGCCACGAGGGAGGTTGGGGGTGTCGGGACGGGAGTTCGTCGTGCTCGGGACCGCCAGCCAGGTCCCCACGCGGACGCGAGCCCATCATGGGGCGCTGCTGCGCTTCGACGGCCACGCCACCCTGCTCGATCCTGGCGAAGGGACCCAGCGCCAGTTGACCCTCGCCGGGGTGTCCGCCGCGAACATCGAGCGCATCTGTATCACCCATGCGCACGGTGATCACTGTCTCGGCCTTCCCGGCATCCTGCAACGACTGTCGCTCGACCGCGTCACCCACCCGGTCGACGTCCACTATCCCACCGCCGCCGACCCCTACATCCAGCGGTTACGCCACGCCAGCGCCTACGAGGACCAGACCGAGGTTCGGCTGCATCCGACCGAGCCCGGCCCGGTCAGCGACTCGCCACCGCTCGAGGTTCGGGCGGCGGAGCTCTCCCATGCGATCCCGACGCTCGGATGGCGCTTCGAGGAACCGCCCGGCCGCCGCTTGGATGCGGAACGGCTCGTCGCCGCCGGCGTCCACGGCGCAGCACGACGCGAGCTGACGACCCACGGGCACGTCGTGGCGGACGGTCGTACCGTCCACCTCGACGAGGTCAGCGACCCGAGACCGCGCCGTTCGGTGGCCTTCGTCATGGACACCCGGCGATGTGACGGCGCACTCGAGCTGGCGGAGGCGGTGGATCTGCTGGTGATCGAGGCGACCTTCCTCGAGACGGAACGGCAGTTGGCGGAAGACGCCGGCCACCTCACCGCCGGTCAGGCGGCGAGCCTGGCACGGGACGCCGGTGCCCGGCGGGTGGTCCTGACCCATCTCTCGCAGCGCTACCCGGACCGATCCGGGCACGTCGCCGAGGCGCGCGCGGCGGCGCCGGAGCTCGACATCCACGTGGCTTCGGATCTCGATCGCATCCCACTGCGCTGATCTCGCGCGAACCGGCGCCGAGCAGAGGTCACAGCAGGTGGTCGAGTCCCACGACGAGGCCGTCCAGCTCGTGGACGCGGCGGCATCCGAGCAACACCCCGGGCATGAACGAGGACCGGTCGATCGAATCGTGGCGCAGGCTGAGCGTCTGGCCCTGCCCGCCGAACACGACCTCCTGCGAGGCGACCAGCCCGGGCAGCCGGATGCTGTGCACGTGGACGCCATGGTGTTCGTTGCCGCGGGCGCCCGGGTGCTCGTCGTCGCCGTGGGGTGCGGCGGGCACGTGATCGCGGGCCTCGGCGATCAGCTCCGCGGTTCGCAGCGCCGTGCCGGAGGGAGCGTCGACCTTGTGGTCGTGGTGGAGTTCGATCACCTCGACGTGAGGCAGGTGCTTGGCGGCTTCGCCGGCGAACCTCATCAACAGCACCGCCCCGATCGCGAAGTTCGGTGCGATCAGCGCGTTCGCGGCACCTCGGGACGCCAGTGACCGGGCCCGTGACAGCTGCGCCTCCGCGAGCCCGGTGGCTCCGACCACGGCGTGGATGCCGTGTTCGAGCAGCCAGATGAGGTGTTCACCGACCGTGGCGGGCCCGGTGAGTTCGACGACGACCTCACATCCCGCATCGGCGAGGATGTCGAGCTCGGTGCCCACGATCAGGTCTCCGGCGGGCCGTGAGCCCACACCGGGGACCACCTCGCGCAGCGACTCCCCCGCGTGGGACGGCGAGACGGCGGCGACCAACTCGAGATCCGAGGTCGAGGTGATCGCCAGGCAGGCCTCGGAGCCCATGCGGCCGCCCGCACCGATGACCCCCACTCGAACCGTCACGTGTTGCCTCCTCGCGTTGCGATGTCCGCGAGCGTAGGCGTCGCCGGTCAGGCGAGCGCGGGAGCGAACCGTTCGCGTTCCTCGGGGCCGAAGGGACCGACCACGGCGAGGTCGCGTGGTTGCTGCAGGACCCGTCGGGCGACGGCGCGGACCGCATCGAGGTCGACCCCCGCGATGCGCTCGAGCGCCTCGTCGACCGTGACGATGGGCGAACCGGTCGCGACCTGCTTGCCGAGGCGTGACATGCGCGAACCGGTGTCCTCCAGACCGATGACCGTGCCGCCCGTCAGCGCCCCCTTGGCACGCTCGACCTCCTGCACGCTCACGTCGTCGGCGACCCGGTCGAGTTCGGCGCGCAGTACCGAGAGCACCTCGTCGACCTTGCCGGGCGAGGTGCCGACGTAGGCGCCGAACAGCCCACCGTCGGTGTAGGAGGAGCCGTAGCTGAACGTCGTGTAGGCCAGACCACGGGTTTCGCGGATCTCTTGGAACAACCGCGACGACATCCCACCGCCGAGCAGCACGTTCAACACCCGCAGCGCCCACCGGTCGTCGTCGCGGTCGGACAGCCCGGCCCCGCCGAGCACCACGTGAGCCTGTTCGGTCGGACGGTGGCGCACGTTCAGCTCACCCTCACCGAAGGTGTCGGGGATGATGCGCGGCGGACGGGACCGCCCCGGTCGGCCGAGGTCGCCCAGCAGGGCGTCGGTGAGCGCGACCACGCGGTCGTGGTCGACGTTGCCGGCGGCCGCGACCACCAACTGTTCCGGTCGGTAGCGGTCCAGGTAGTAGTCGTGGATCGTGTCACGGTGCATCCCGGTGACCGACGCGACGCTGCCGAGCGTCTCGAGCGCCAGCGGATGCGTACCGAGCACCAGCTCCGAGAAGTCGGAGTGCACGAGGTCGTCGGGCGTGTCGAAGTGGATGTCGAGTTCCGAGAGCACCACCTGCCGTTCGGCCTCGACGTCCTGCTCGGAGTTGCGAGCATCGACGATCATGTCGGCGAGCACCTCGAAGGCCAGCGGCAGGTCCTCATCGAGCACGCGCGCGTAGAAGCAGGTGAGCTCCTTCGAGGTGAACGCGTTCATCTCCCCGCCGACGGCGTCCAGCGCCTCCGCGATGTCGCGCGCGGTACGCGTCGAGGTGCCCTTGAACAGCAGGTGTTCGAGGAAGTGGGAGCATCCCGCCTGCGCGGGCGTCTCGTCGCGGGAACCGACCGAGACCCACATGCCGATGGTGACCGACCGCACGGAGGGCATCGCCTCGGTGACGACCGTGATGCCCGAGGGCAGGGTGCTGAGCTCGTGTGCCACGAAAGGGTCCCTCTACGTCATCGAGCGGCGTCGCCACGCCGCAGGTCGGTGAGGGTAGGGCGTGGCGATCCGGGTCGGGACGCAGACCAGCCCGGTTCAGACGTGGTCCCGCGGCACGGAGATCACCGGGACCGCGCCACTACCGGTGACCCAGCCCAGTTGTCGGGAGACGCTCGCGGCCGCATCACAGACGGCCGCCCCGGCGGCGGGCAGCCGGTCCTCGCTCATGCGGTACTCCGGGCCGGAGACGACGATGACACCGACGACCGACCCGTCGCTGGCGTAGATCGGGGCCGCCACGGAGTTGAGACCCTCCTCGAGCTCGCCCCGGGTGATCGAGAAACCACGCTCGCGGATCACCTGGAGATCTTCACGCAGGAGATCGGGGTCGGTGATCGTGTTGGGGGTGACGGCCTCGAGTGGCGCTGCGAGGAAGGCCTCCGTCTCCTCCGGATCGCCGAAGGCGAGGAAGACCTTGCCGCTCGCGGCGACGTGCATCGGACTGCGATGACCGATCCAGTCGACCGCGACGATGGCGGTCGAGAGGTTGGCCTGGTCGATGTTGGTGACCTCGCCGTCCTCCATCACCGCCAGGTCGACCGTCTCGTCGAGTTCCTCGCTCAGCCGTTCGAGCGACGGTCGCGCCACGTCGATGAGGTCCGGGTTGCCACGGACCCCGCTGGCGAGGCGCACGATGGCGAAGCCCAGTCGGTACTTCTGGGTGGACGGGTGTTGTTCGACGATGCCTCGGCGCTGGAGGGTGGCGACGAGCCGGAACACCGTCGACTTGTGGACCTCGAGCTCGCGCGCGATGTCGGTCACGCTGGACCAGCCGTCGCGGGCGAGGATCTCCATGATCGACAGGGCGCGATCCACGGATCGCACGACCGAGCTGCGCCCGTTCGTGGCGCCCGACCCTGCGTCAGGGGCTGAGGGGGGTGTCGATGCACTCATACCCACGACGGTACCCGAGCCGCTGGGGCGGCCCGTCGGCCAGAGGTCACACCCCGGCTCATCGTCGCTCCTCGGTCACGCGCACGGCCATCGCGTCGAGTTCGGCGCACCACGCCGTTGCCTGCTCGAGGCGACCGGTGCCGAGATCGCCGCGTTCCACGTTGAGCTCGACGAGGTATGCGGCGCTCCGAGCGGCGCCATCGGCGAGCAGCACAGCGCTCGCCGCATCGCCGTGCAGGTTCGGGTTGCCCCGGCGCCGGACCCGCAACCCGAGCTCACCGACGTCGCGGGCGCGTTCCACGACGGCCAACGGGATGTCGGCGGCCACCCCCAACGCCTCTTCGATCGCGACGGACCGCGCGGCGTCCCGCGGGCGCCGGTAGGCCTCGAGCACCGCGGCATAGGAGCGAGCGTCCTCGTCGGCGAGGGCGATGGTCTCGGTGCGCAGGCGATCGGCGCGCGCGATCACCGTCTCGGCCCCCTCCATCTCCGGCGAGAACCGCGCGGCCATGGCCACGAGCGCTGCCGCCGAGGCCACGGTGAGCGCCGCGACCGCCCCGCCACCGGGCGCGGGTTCACGCGCGGCCGCGCGGGCGAGGAACGCACCGAGGGTCAGGTCGGCGAAGCTCAGGACAACCCCACGATCTCGCCGTCCTCGTCGATGTCGATGCGGTGCGCGGCCGGGCTCGAGCCGAGCGCGGGCATGGTCCGCATGTCACCACAGATCGGATAGATGAACCCGGCCCCGACCGACGCTCGCACCTCACGTACCGGCAGGGTCCAGCCCGTCGGTGCGCCCTTCAGGCCGGGGTCCGACGAGATCGACAGGTGCGTCTTGGCGATGCACACCGGCAGATCCCCGAATCCGTTGGCCTCGTAGGCGTCGATCTGACGCTCGGCCGCAAGATCGTAGGAGACGTCGTCCGCCCCGTAGATCTTGGTGGCCACCGCGTGGATCTTCTCCCGCAGGCTCGCCTCGCTCGGATACAGCAGGTTGAACTCGCTCGGTTCCTCAGCAGCGTCGGCGACGGCCTCGGCCAACTCGATCGCGCCCTTGCCGCCTTCAGCGAAGTGCCGGCAGACCGCGACCCGCGCACCCATCTCCTGCGCGATCTCGCGGATGGCGTCGTGCTCGCTCGGGTGGTCGGTCGGGAAGGCGTTGATCGCGATCACGGGGGAGACACCGTGGATGCGGATGTTCTCGATCTGCTTGCGCAGGTTGGCCGCACCCGCGTGGACGTCATCGGGGTTCTCTGCCAGCAACTCCTCGGGCAGCGGCTTGCCCGCGACGATCTTGAACCGTCCGGAGTGGGCCTTCAACGCCCGCACGGTCGCCACGAGCACCGCGGCGTCCGGCGTGAGACCCGAGGTCCGACACTTGATGTTGAAGAACCGCTCGGCGCCCATGTCCGCACCGAACCCGGCCTCGGTCACGAGGTAGTCGCCGCTGTGGATGCCGATCAGGTCGGCCACCACCGAGGAGTTGCCGTGGGCGATGTTGCCGAACGGTCCCGCGTGGACCAGGACCGGCGTGTTCTCGAGCGTCTGCATCAGGTTCGGTTTGATCGCCTCACGCATGATCACCGTCATGGCCCCGGCGGCCTGCAGATCCTCCGCCGTGATCGGTTTGCCGTCGGTCGTGCCGCCGATCACGATCCGCCCCATGCGTTCGCGCATGTCGCGCAACGAGGTCGCCAGCGCCAGGATCGCCATCACCTCCGAGGCCGCGGTGATGTCGAAGCCCGTGGTGCGCAAGACCCCGTCCGGGCGGGCCCCGAGTCCGACGATGATGTTGCGCAGCACCCGGTCGTTGACGTCCATGACCCGACGCCAGGTGATGCTGTGACGGTCGACGTTGAAGAAGTCGTCGTGCTGGTGGATGTGGTTGTCGATCATCGCGGCCAACAGGTTGTGGGCGGCCGTGACCGCGTGCATGTCGCCGGTCAGGTGCAGGTTCAGCAGTTCCATCGGGACGACCTGGCTGTAGCCGCCGCCGGCGGCGCCCCCCTTGATCCCGAACGTGGGTCCCATCGAGGGTTGGCGGATCGCGACGGTGGCCCGCTTGCCGATGTGGCCGAAGGCCTGACCGAGACCGACGGTCGTGGTGGTCTTGCCCTCACCCAGTGGGGTCGTGGTGATGGCCGAGACCAGGATGTACTTGGCCTTCGGTCGGTCGGCGAGTTCTTCGATGGCATCGAGCTTGATCTTCGCGACGCCCTCACCGTAGGACTCGAGCAGTTCAGGGCGGATGCCCATGCCGTCCGCCACGCTCGTCAGGGGCTGGAGCGTCGCCCCGCGGGCGATGCTCAGGTCGCTCGGGAAGGTCATGTCGTTCCTCCTTGGATCCGGGCGAGCAGGTCCTGCCGCCAGCGTTCGGTCTTCTCGACGTCGTTGAAGGTGAACAGATGCCAGCCCACCACCGCGTTGCCGGGTCGGGCCACCGTCGGACCCAACCGGTCGACGAGGTGGTCGGGGGTGTAGCCGGTTGCGAGCTTCGACACGACGTTCGACTGCTTGCGTAGGAACCGGATCGAATCGCCCAGCCCCACCTTGACGGAGATCCGCGCGAGCTTGACCCGGTCGACCGCCCCGGGGATCCCGATGTAGATCGGCAGGGTGACCCCCCGCGCACGGACGGCGCCGATCCACCGGTCGATCACCGCGGGGTCGTAACAGATCTGGGACACCACGTGGGTCGCGAACCGCGCCTTGTCGGTCATCGCCCGGATCGTGTCGTCATCGGGGATGAACGCATGCGACTCCGGGTAGCCGGTGATGCCGATGTCGGTCAGGTGATGACCCATCATGTCCATGTCGCGCAGCAGTGACACCGCGTCCGCGTAGGGTCCCGCCGCCTCCGGAGCATCCCCGGCGGGCACGAACACGCGATGGATCCCCAGGTCCTTCATCGTCGCCAGCAGGTCGGCGAGGTGGGCGCGGTCGCGCACGAGCCGGGCCGAGAGGTGCGGCACGACCCGCCGCAGGCCGAGTCGTGCCAAGGTCTCGCACAGCGCGAACGTCGCGTCGAGGCCCTTGGTGGGTGACGCCGTCACGGTCACCTCGGCACCGTCGGGCAGGAACGGCAGCTGGTCCTCCACCCCCTTGATCGGCAGGATCTCGAACCGGGTCCGCTCGAGCGACCGCCGCAAGCTCTCGGACGTCGAGGTGTCGGACGCGGTGTCCGCCAGGTGCGGATCCGGGCCCTGATCCGGGTCCTGGGGATCGTGTGGCAGCGCGCTCACTGGGCAGCCTCCCTGAAGTGGTCGTCGATGTACTTCTCGCCCTCGTCACAGAACACCGTGACGATCCCGGTGAGCGAGGGATCGCGTTCCCGCAACCGTGTGGCCGCGACCAGGTGGGCCCCCGAACTCGGCCCGACGAACATCCCGTGCTCGCGGGCCAGGTAGCGCATCGCCGCCACGCTCTCGGGCCCGTGCACCGCCACCACCTCGTCGATCATCGACCGATGCCGCTCCACGATGCCGGGCACGAAGCCGTCCGCGATGCCCTCGATCGGGTGTCGACCGATCTGGCCGCACAGGATCGTGCAGGACTCGTCGGGCTCGACGGCGACCAGGCGGACCGCCGGGTGCACCTCACGGAAGGCCTGGCCCACACCGATCAGCGTGCCCCCGGTCCCGACCCCGACCACCAGGGCGTCGGGCACGGCGCCCGGTGGCAGCTGGCGCAGGATCTCCGGGCCGAGCCAGGTCCGGTTCTCCTCGACGTTCCACTCGGACTCGAACTGCGCCGGCGCGAAGTACCCGGGGCGCATCCCGAGCTCGCGTGCCCGCTGCAGCGCCGCATTGACGTGGAAGTCGCCGACGAGCTCCACCTCCGCACCGAAGGCCCGCGAGATGGCCAGGCGCTCCGTGCTCATCCCGTGGGGCATCACCACCAGCATGCGGTAGCCCTTCACGGCAGCGACCATGGCGAAGGCGTTGCCGCTGTTGCCGCTCGAAGCCTCGACGATGGTGTCGCCGGGCGAGAGCTGGCCCTCGAGCTCGGCCCGTTCGACGATGTAGCGCGCGATGCGGGCCTTGACCGAACCCGAGGGGTTCAGGAACTCGAGCTTCGCCCAGATGCCGTCGACCTCCACCAGCGGGGTGTCCCCGATGCCGTCGAGGACGCTGGTCGAGGGACCGGTCCGCCGTCGCTCGTCGGGTGCCACGCTCACCGGCATGCGTCACGCCTCCTGAGGAAGAGTCCTGCGGGGACCTTGGGGTGGAACAACGACGACTTCGCCGGCACGGAGCCGCCCTCGTCGGCCGTCGCGAACAGCGACCGGGTGGTGGGCGGGTGCAGCACGAACGCGACGGTGCCCTCCGGGCATCGCTCCTGCAGCTCGGCCGGGCTGTCGGTGCCCGGGAGGTGCTCGAGGCGGCGGTCGTCACCCGACCGGGTGATGCCGAAGAGCGGCTCGAGGAGTTGTTCGTGCAGGCGTGCGGCATCGCCGCCGGGACCCGCGGTCAGTCGCGTGCGCAGCCAGCGACCCGCGTGCCACATGCCGATCACCCCGGGCTCGGAGTGTGCGACCTGTGAGGCCGAGACCGGCGTGGCCTCCACCCCGAGTGCGCGGTCGACCGATCGGGCGAGCGCCCCGGGCGATTCGGTGACCCCGGAGACCAGCACGTGGTAGCTCGAGACCTCCAACTGTTCCTCCCCCACCACCAGCGCGAAGACGTGGTCGGAGGCGTCCGCTCCCGGCGGTCCACCCCGGCCGCGACCCGCCAGCACCGCCTCAGCGGCGCACCGGTGGTGGCCATCGACGACGTAGAGCACCCCGCGACGCGTCAGCCGCTCGATGACCGGCTCGAGCCGTTCGGCATCGACCAGCCAGACGGTGTGCTCGGCACCATCATCACCGGTGGTCGTCAGGGTGGGCGGGCCCGCCGTCAGCTCGGCCAGGGCCACCGGTAGCTCGGGGTCGGCGCGGTGCGCGAGCGTGACCGGAGCGACGTCGACGCCGCTGTCGGTCAGATGGTCGGCCAAGGACTCGACCGCGTGTCCCCGGGTGGCCTCGTGCGGGCGGATCCGGCCGTCGAGGTAGTCGCTGACGGCCACCTCGAGGATCAGCCCGATCTGGGTCCGACCATCGCTGCTGACCCGGTGGATGGCCACCTCCCAAGGCGGGACCGGCAGGTAGAAACCCACGTCGAGGTCGCGACCGGCCGAACGCAGCGTCGTGGACTCGGCGAGGAGCGGATGGACGAGGCGGTCGGCGACGCCCGGACGCGCCAGGTGGAACCACCCGGGACGCAACGACAGCGCACGGACCCGGACCGGGGGTGCGAGCTCGACACCGGCGACGGCGCTCGGCTGGGCGATCATCGGTCGTCGGCCTTGCGGATGTCGTGGAGCCGCGGGGCGGTCACGGTCGCCATCCCGTCAGCTGCTCACGGCAGCGTCGAGGCGGGTCTCCGGCACGGCCCCGCGCACCCCGTTCACGCAGTGCAGGAGCCGTCCGTCGGCGAACGCTGCGAGCATCGCCACCACCTCGTCGGCGACGGCCTGCTGCGCCTGTTCGGTCGACGCCCCGATGTGGTGCGTGCCGTAGACGCTCGGATGCCGGGCCAGGAGCGAGTCGAACACACCGGTCGGCGCCGTCGGCTCACCGTCGAAGACGTCCAACCCGGCGCGCATGCCGCGGGTGTCGAGGGCGTCGAGCAGGGCCGGCTCGTCCACGAGCTCACCGCGGGAGGTGTTGATGATCCACGCGCCGTCGCGGCACTGCGCCAGCAGCTCCCGGCCGACCATCCCGCGGGTGCTCTCGGAGCACGGCACGTGGAACGACAGCACGTCACAGCTCCCGGCCAGCGTGGCCAGGTCCGCGACGAGGCGCACATCGCAGGCCCGCGCCCGGGCCGCGACCTCAGGAGCGCGATGTGGCTTGGCGATCGCGTGCACCCGCATCCCGAACGCGTGGGCTCGTTCGGCGAAGGCCAGTCCGACGTCCCCCAGGCCGATGACCCCGATGCTGCGGCCGTACAGACCCTGCGCCTGGCCGTAGCGGGCCTTGTCCCACGTTCCGGCCCGCAGGTCGGCGACCGCGTCCGGCACCTGCCGGTCGAGGCAGGCCAGCAACGCGAAGGCGAGCTCCGCGACCGCGATCGCGTTGCGTCCGGGGACGTTGCAGACCGCGACGCCCCGCGCCGCGGCGGCGTCGGAATCGATGGTGTTGGTGCCCGACCCCGCGCGGATCACCGACCGGAGCCGGTGGCCGGCGGCGATCGTCTGCGCGTCCACCCGGGTGCTGCGCACCACCAGGACATCGGCCTCACCGACCGCCTCCGGGAGCTCCTCGGCGGTGATCCCCGGCCGGTAGTCGCACCGGGCCCCCCCGGTCCCGATCGCGGCGAGCGCGGTCTCGGGGAAGCTGTCGGCGATGAGGATGCGCATGGTGGCGGACCTCGCGATCGGACCGTCGGGGGTGTTGCGTCTGACAGAACCGTTGCACTCAGCGAAGCAGAGCCTGCCATCCCCGTCAACACCCTCCTCCCTCGGCGGGCGCATCGCCGTGTGTGAGATATGTGTTTACACACTGGTGATATATCTATACGCTCCCCAGCCAGGCGCCCAGGAGACACCCCCACGTCCGCAGAGCCCACCCCGCTGCACGACCTCGCCGTACTCGTCCCCGAACACGCGGCGACGGACTCGCTCAGCCAGCAGGCCTACTACCTGTTGCGCGACCGGATCGTGACGCTGCGCCTGGCACCGGGCACGCTCGTCAACGAACGCGAACTGATGGACGAGTTCGGGCTCGGACGCACCCCGATCCGCGAGGCGCTGCGTCGCCTGGCCGACGACGGTCTCGTGGAGGTGTTCCCCCGGCGCGGGATCTACGTCGGTCCCGTCGACGTCGGCGACCTCGGGGCGATCTCCGAGATCCGGGTCGAACTCGAGGGCTTCGTCGCCCGTCTCGCCGCCGAGCGGGCGACCGCCACGGATCGGGCGGACCTGCGGGCGCTGCTGGACGAACTCGAGTCGCACTCGGGCAGCTACGACGAACGCGAGCTGATCCACATCGACCAGCGGCTGCACCGGCTGATCTACCGCGCCGCCCGCAACCCCTTCCTGGAGGCCGCGCTCGAGCGCTACTTCGTGCTCGCCCTGCGGCTGTGGTTCCTCGCCCTCGACCGCGTCCAGCACCTCGAGAGCGCCGTGCACGAGCACCGCGAGTTGCTCGAAGCGATCGAGCGGGGTGATGCGGCCACGGCCGAAACGGTCGCCCGCGACCACGTGAGCGCCTTCGAAGCCCAGATCCGCGCACTGTTGTGAGACCGCCCCGCCGGGGCGACAAAGGAGACCGTGGTGAGTGAACTCCCGGAGCACGCGAGCGTCGTGGTGATCGGCGCCGGCATCGTCGGCAACTGCCTCGTCGGCCACCTCGCGGACAAGGGCTGGACCGACATCGTGCTGGTCGACAAGGGGCCACTGCCGGACCCGGGCGGGTCGACCGGCCACGCGTCGAACTTCATCTTCCCGGTCGACCACAGCAAGGAGTTCGCGCAGCTCACGCTCGACTCCCAGCGCCAGTACGAAGAGATGGGCGTCCAGGTCAGCCCCGGCGGCATCGAGGTCGCCCGCACCGAGGAGCGCATGGAGGAGCTGCGCCGGCGCATGGCCTCCGCGAAGGCGTGGGGCGTCGAGGCCCACCTGCTCACCCCCGACCAGGTGAAGGAGCTGGTGCCCTTCGTCGAGACCGACGTGATCCTCGGCGGCTTCCACACCCCCTCGGTGTCGGTCGTCGACTCGTTGCAGGCCGGGACGATCATGCGCCAGCGGGCGCTCGACAAGGGGGCGCTGAGCGTCTCGACGTGGACCGAGGTCGAGGACATCGAGGTGCACGAGGGCCGGGTCACCGCGGTGGTGACCGACAAGGGCCGCATCACCTGCGACCACGTGGTGGTGGCCTGCGGGGTCTGGAGCCCCCGGATCGCCGCGATGGCGGGCGCGACCATCCCGCTGACACCGGCGGTCCACCAGATGATCGACGTGGGCCCGATCCCGCAGCTCGAGGCGACCCGGGCGGAGATCGCGTTCCCGATCGTCCGGGACATGGACACCGGCATGTACGAGCGCCAGAACGGCGGCGACATGGAGGTCGGCTCCTACGCCCACCGCCCGATCCTGCACATGCCCGACGAGATCCCCTCGATCGCCGAGTCGCAGCTCTCGCCCACCCAGCTGCCGCTCACCCAGGAGGACTTCGACCCGCAGATGGAGGACGCGCTCGAGCTGATGCCCGAGCTGCTCGACACCCCCGGTGCCGGCGTCAAGCACGGCATCAACGGCCTGCTCTCGCTCACCCCCGACGGCGGGGCGGTGCTCGGTGAGACCATCGAGGTCCGAGGCCTGTGGTCCGCCGCGGCGGTGTGGATCAAGGAGGGTCCCGGCGTCGGCCGGGCGATCGCCGAGTGGATGACCGACGGCTACTCCGAGATCGACCTCCACGGGGCCGACATCGCGCGCTTCACCCCCAACCAGCGCACCTGGCAGCACATCCGGGCCCGCGCCTCGGAGGGCTTCAACAAGACCTACGGCATCGTGCACCCGCGTGAGCAGTGGGAGTCCAACCGCGGTAGCCGCGTGTCGTCGTTCCACGCCCGCACCGAAGCCCTCGGGGCCGTCTACTTCGAGGCCGGCGGCTGGGAACGGCCCCAGTGGTACGAGTCGAACGCCTCCCTGCTCGAGGAGTTCGGGGACCGGATCCCCGGCCGGGAGCACGAGTGGGATGCCCGCTGGTGGTCACCGATCATCAACGCCGAGCACCTGGCGATGCGCGAACGCGCCGGCATCATCGACCTGACGGCGTTCGGGATCTTCGAGGTCTCCGGCCCGGGTGCCTGCGACTACCTGCAGCGGATGGTGGTCGCCAACGTCGACCGTCCGGTCGGGCGGATCATGTACACCCCGGTGCTGACCCACAACGGCGGCTTCCGTTCGGACCTCACCGTGGTGCGTCTCGCGTGGGACCGGTACCGCATCATCACCGGTGGCGCCGACTGGGGCCGGGACCGCAAGTGGTTCACCGACCACCTCCCCGACGACGGCTCGGCGCACCTCGCCGACCTCACCAGTGCCTGGTGCACGGCGGGCGTCTGGGGACCGCGCGCCCGCGACATCCTGCGATCGGTGACCGACCACGACCTGTCCAACGAGGCGTTCGGTTTCGGGTGGGCCCAGCAGGTGGAGATCGCCGGGATCCCGACGCTGATGCTGCGCATCTCGTACGTCGGCGACCTCGGTTGGGAGATCCACGCCCCGATGGAGCACGGGCAGAAGCTGTGGGACACGCTCTGGGAGGCGGGGCAGGCCCATGGGATGGCGGCGGTCGGCGGCGGCGTCTACGGCACGACCGGCCGCATCGAGAAGGGCTACCGCCTGATGGGCGCGGAGCTCGACAGCGAGTACAACCCGGTCGAGGCCGGCCTCGCCTTCCCGAAGGTCAAGGACGCGGGGTTCATCGGC
This sequence comes from Nitriliruptoraceae bacterium, assembly GCA_003558435.1. Taxonomy (GTDB): domain Bacteria; phylum Actinomycetota; class Nitriliruptoria; order Nitriliruptorales; family Nitriliruptoraceae; genus PWLR01. Next base: position 23,467 of record PWLR01000168.1, read on the forward strand.
AAGGAGGCCTACCTGCGGGCCCGCGAGTCGGACCCGATCGCCAGGATGTGCTCGCTGACGGTCGAGGACCACACCAGCGGCTCCGGCATGAAGCGCTACATGAACGGCGGTGAGCCGATCCTCACCACTGACGGCGGGCGCATCGTCGATGCCCACGGCCGCCCCTCCTTCGTCACCACCGCGGGGAGCGGCCCGTCGGTGGGCAAGCACATCCTGCTCGCCTACCTGCCGAGCGAGCACGCGGTCGAGGGCACGGAACTCCTCGTCGAGTACATGGGGGAGCACTATCCCGTATCGGTCCGCTCGGCGAGCCGCAACGGCGTGTTCGACCCCACCGACGACCGGATGAAGGCGTAGCTCATGAACGTTCTGGTCTGTGTGAAGCGGGTCCCCTCCCCCGGGGCCAAGATCGTCCTGACCGAGGACGGCACCGCGATCGACACCAAGCACCTCGGCTTCACCGTCAGCCCTCACGAGGAGTGCGCGGTCGAGGAGGCGGTGCGCATCGTCGCCAAGCAGGGCGGTAGCTCGACCGTGTTGAGCCTCGGTCCGCCCGCCGCCGAGGAGCAGTTGCGCACCGCGTTGTCGATGGGGGTCGACCGGGCGGTGCTGCTACCCACCGACGGCGACGAGTGGGACCCGCGGGCGGTGGCCGCCGCCATCACCACGGCGATCCGCACCCTGGAGGGCGAAGGTGAACCGTTCGACCTGGTGCTGTTCGGCAACGAGTCCGCCGACGCCGGCAACTTCCAGGTCGGCATCCGGGTCGCCTACGCGCTCGGCCGCCCGGTCGTGAGTGGGGTCAAGGCCATCGAGTCCTCGGCCGGCGCGGCGAGCTTCCACCGTGGGGTGGCCGACGGCTTCGAGGTCTGCGAGGCCCCCCTGCCGGCCGTGGCGGCCGTCAAGGAGGGGATCAACGTCCCGCGCTACCCGGCCATGCGGGGGCGGATCATGGCCGCGAAGGCCACGATCCGGCACCTCGAACCGGAGCGCCGCACCAACGGCCTGACGATGCTGCGGCTGCGGCAGCCCGTGCAGGAGGAGACCGAGACGGTGATCCTCGGATCGGGTGCCGAGGCGGCCCCGGCCGTGGTCAAGGTGATGGAACAGGCGGGCCTGCTGTGAACACGATCCTGACATCGATCGAACGCGACGAGCACGGCAACGTCGCCGGCACCTCGCTCAAGGTGCTGACCTTCGCGCGGGGCGTCGCCCTGGCGCGGGGCGCGGAGTTGCACGCGGCCGTGGTCGGGACGCTCGGCGACGACGCGCTCGCCGCTCTGCGTGCGCAGGGCGTCGCCACCGTGCACGTACTCGAGCACGAACTGCTGGTCGACTACGCCCCGGCGGCCTGGGCGGCCGCGACCGCCCAACTGTTGGAGCAGCTCGATCCCGAGGCCCTGGTCGCCCCTGCGACGATGCGCGGCAGCGAGGTCCTCGCCCACGTCGCCGCCCGGACCGATCTGCCGCTGGCGGCCAACTGCCTGGAGATGACGGCCGTCGACGGCGGGTGGGAACTCATCCGCCAACGCTGGGGCGGGATCCTGCTCGAGGACGCCCGGCTGGAAGCCGGGAGGGCCCTGATCACGTTCGTGCCGCACAGCGTCGAGGCGGTCCCCGCGGAGGTTCCCGGTGCCGCCGAGGTGCTCGCCTCCACCCCGGCGCTCGACG
>PWLR01000015.1 GCA_003558435.1 Nitriliruptoraceae bacterium
GCGTTGTCGTCGACGTTCTCGTGGTACTCGTCGGGTCCCTGCAGGCGCACGAGGTGGTAGGCCCCGTCCGCCGGACGGAAGTAGACGAACGAGGCCAGGAACCGCGCCACCTCGAAGACGATCTCTGCCCCGTGGTCGGCCAGGAACGCCTCGTCTCCGGTGGCCCGCACGTAGCCGTCGATGCTGACCGCGATGTCGGGCGAGATGTGGATCTGCCACACGTTGAAGTGGTTGCGGATCGGTCGGCCGGTCAACACATCGACGAAGAAGAAGTCCGGACACAGCTCGTCACCGCTGTCGCCCGAGATCCAGGCGTAGAACGCCCCGTCGTAGCCGAGTCGCGCCGCCTTGCGCCGGGCTCCGTCGAGGGTCGCGTGCCGGTAGCTCAGCAGGTTGCGCGCGACCTGCGGGAAGGTGTGGACCCACATCGGCAGGTTGAAGACCTCCTGGTCCCAGAAGGCCGCACCCTGATAGGCCTGACACGACAGGCCGCGCGCCCCGATCGGTAGGTGATCGGCGTGCATCGGCGTCGCGATGACGTTGTGGTAGAGGTTGTAGCGGAGCACGCTCTGGGCGATCTGATCACCCTCGATGCGCACGTCGATCCGATCCCATCGGCGGTCCCAGGCCAGCGCGTGCCGACCCAGCAGCGGCTCGTAGCCCTCCGCGATCGCTGTGCGTGCCAGCTCGGTGGCGGACGTCAACGGATCCTCGACGTCGTTGCCGGAATAGACCGCCATCATCTGCTCGACCACCACGGTCCCGGTGTCGCCCACCTCGACGTCCCAGACCCGCATCAGGACGCGCTCGTGCCGCTCGATGCGTTCCGCGGTGACGGTGCCACCGGATAGCGAGACCGCATGCGCCACAGCGATCGGCAGGTCACGTTCGGTGGTTCGCAGGTCCACCGCCAACGCATCGTCGTGCACGTGCAGTTCGACCGAGGCGAAGTGGTCACCGTTGAGACTCCACACCTCGCCGTCGATGCCGGTACGGAAGGTGAGTCGGGCGCCCGGTGAGGCGACGACCCGCTGGCGTTGGGGCACCAGGTGGATCTGGTCCATGGAGGCGAAGCGTTCATCGACCAGGCGGTCGATGACCCCGGAGGCCGGTGCGAGGACGCGGTGTTGGCGTCCGTACCGCACGTCCAATCGGCGCTCCAGCCGATCGCGGTCGGAGAGGAACCCGGTGGGTTCGACCACGATCGGTTCCCCGAGCCCTTCCCACACCGCGAACAGTGCGTTGGGCACGTTGCAGAGCTCGGACCATTTGCCGTCCGCGTTGTCCCACGTGTCGGACACCGTGCACCCGACCGTCGCCTCCGCCCGCCACTCGGGCAGCGTCCCGCGGTACCCGAGGTAGCCGTTGCCGGTCAGATGCGTCGTGGCGACGCTGGCGACCTTGTCCGGATCGTGATGGTCGTCGATCACCACCCATCCATCGAGCAGCACCGGCCCGGCGCCCAGCCGTTCCTCGACGCTCAGAACGACCTCGCCGAGATCGACGTGTTCGGTCGTGTCGTAGCGGTGGTGGGCGTGACCGACACGTTCCGCAGGGCCGACGCCGACCGCGATCATGCCCGCGGCCAGGGCCGCGTCGACGCCGGATTCCGCATCCTCGATCACCACGCACGCCTCGGGCGGCTGGCCGAGCATCTCGGCGGCAGCGAGGAACAGGTCGGGAGCCGGTTTCGCGTTGTCCACGGTGTGACCATCGGCAACGGCGTCGAACAACCCGGACATCCCGAGCGCGTCCAGCACGAAAGCCGCGTTCTTCGACGACGAACCGATGGCGACCAACAGTCCGCGCCGCTTGGCGTCGATGACCAGCGACATCGCGCCGGGCAGGGCATCCCTCGGGCTCATCTCCTGCAGGTAGTCGAGGTAGTAGCGGTTCTTGCGCTCCATCATCTCGGCGAAGTGGGCGTCATCGACCTCTCGGTCCCCCAACAGGATGCGCAACGAGTCGCGTCGTGAGACCCCCCGCAGGGCCTCGTTGGCCTGACGGTCGAACGGCAGGTCCTCCTCGTCGGCCAACCGTTGCCAACCGAGGTAGTGGAATTCGGCGGTGTCGGTGAGCACGCCGTCGAGGTCGAAGATGACGGCGTGGCGGCTGGGATCGGACACGGTGGCTTCTCGAGGTGGAAGGGGCAACGGGCGGGTCGTCGCTCCGACCCTACAACGGTCGCCCAACGCACGCCCATGCCCGGACGATCCCGGTCGGGGCGACCGCATCGCTGCCCTGGGACCGACCGCAGCGAGCGGTCAACCACGATCGGTCCGACTCACCAGCGATCGTGGACGTGCTCACGGATCGAGGCGTCGTAGATCCCGCGCAGGTGGCCGTGGAGTTCGCCACCCAGGGGCGCGAGCGCGGCCGCGCCGACGTTGCCCGCGACCTGCGTCGCGTTGCGTGCGCCCGGGATGACGGTGGTGACCCCGGGCTGATCGAGCAGGAAGCGCAAGCCCAGTTGCGCCGGGCTCATCCCTTCCGGTGCCAGCTGGGCGACCTCCTGCGCCGCCTCGACCCCGACCTCGTAGGGCACGCCGGCGAAGGTCTCCCCCACATCGAACGCCTCGCCGCCACGGTTGAAGGTGCGATGGTCGTCGGCCGCGAAGGTCGTGGTCTTGGTGTACCTGCCGCTCAGCAGACCGCTCGCCAGGGGCACCCGGACCACGACCCCGACCCCGGCCGCGACCGCCGCGGGCATGACCTGTTCGAAGGGCTTCTGGCGGAAGACGTTGGCGATGATCTGCACGCTGGCGACGTTGGGGCGCGCGATGGCCGACAGCGCCTGCTCGCAGGTCTCGACGCTGACGCCGTAGGCCGCGATCGCGCCCTCGTCCACGAACTCGTCCAAGGCCCCGAACACCTCGTCGTCGGCGAAGACGCCCGGCGGAGGACAGTGGAGTTGGAGCAGGTCCAGGCGATCGACGTCGAGGTTGGTGCGGCTGCGGTCGATCCACCCCCGCAGCGCCGTGGGCGTGTAGTTCTCCGCCACGTGCGGGTCGGCGCGACGGCCCGCCTTGGTCGCCACCACCACGTCGTCGGTGTCGTCGCGCTCGGCCACGACCGCTCCGACGAGCCGTTCGCTGCGACCGTCGCCGTAGACGTCGGCGGTGTCGAGGAAGCTCACACCTGCGTCGAGCGCGGCGTGCAGCACCGCCCGGGCGTCGTCCTCGGACACCTCACCCCAGTCGCCACCGAGCTGCCAGCAACCGAGTCCGATCACCGAGACCGGCCGGCCGGTACGTCCGAGCGTGCGCGTTTCCATGGTCGAGCTCCATCGCTGATCATGCCGGCCCACGATGCGACCCGGCGACACCATCGGCACACGCTATCGAGCGGTCCCCCAGGTGGGGGATCCGACTCCGGGTCCGCGCTCGGGAGCCAGGCGAGCGCGTCAGCCCCGAGCGTCAGCCGCCGAGGGAACCGGCGATCCGTTCGGCCGCGAGTTCGGCGCAGGTGGGGCACATCGGGTACCGGCTGGGATCACCGTCCGGCTTCCACCGTTTCCCACACAGTGCGGTCACCGCGGTGTTCTTGCGCCGGGCCTTCTCCAACTCGCGCTTGCTCACGTAGTGCGCGAACCGGTCGTGGTCGCCGTCGCCCGTGGTCTCCTCCGGACGGGTCTGCGGATCCACGACGGGCTCGGTACGCGTCGGCGTACGGGTCGGGGTTCGGGTCGGTGCGGGCATGGCCCAACGATACCCCGAGCGTCTACGGCCTGCCGGGGGGATCCCCGGCCGGCCGTGGATGGGCCGGGAACTCACCGCTGGTCGACCCCCGCAGCGAGCGCATAGGCGTCGCGCTCCAACCGGTAGAGGTTGCGCCGTACGTTGTTCCACTCCTCCTTGTCGAGCTCCAGCGTGGCGAGGTCCTCGCGGAGCTGATGCACGTCCTCGAGGACCACGTCGTCGCCGTCCTCGAGCCGTTGCCGGATCGCGGCCATGCGATCCTCCAACGCCTGCGAGTCGTCGTCCCAGGTGAAGTAGACGAAGCGCTCGTCGAGCCCTTCGGCGAGCACGGCATGGATGCGCTTGCTCTGCTTCTGGGCGCCGATGATGGTCAGGTCGGCGGCGTGGACGTTGATCTCGAAGGGCTCGTCATCGGCGTCCGTGCCCCGGATCACCTTCAACCGGTCGGCGACGTCGCGACAGAACAGGTGACCGAGCACGTAGCCGAGCAGCCGGAACATGCCGCGCAGCAGGGCGTTGGGGTCCTCGACGCGACCCTCGATGCCACGATCGTGCAGGACCTCGACGATGTGCTCCAGCGCCTCGTCGTAGGAGCCGCCGGGGATCATCACCAGCATGCGCGTCACGGTGAAGCGCCGGAAGATCTGGGAGGCCTTCAACACCGGCACCGTGATGACCACGGCGCAGACGGTGAACCCGATCAACGGGGTGTACCAGAAGGTGTGCAGCATCAGGCTGCCGTTGGACCGGCCATGGTCTCGCCGGTTGTTGTGCATGCGCGCCACCAGCACGCCGTTGGCCAGCGGGATCGCGATCGCGAAGGCGATCGCGATGCCGCGCTGCACCGTCTCGTCGTCGGGGACGAACGGGATCAGGAACTCCGCGATCGCCGGTTCGACGACCGCAGCGATCACCGTCACCCAGGTGATCGACAACAGGCCCACGGCGGCCATCTTGTCGTCGTCCCGGGTCGGCATGCGCCCGAAGAACGCCATCGTCGCCAGGCCGAAGACCTTCGAGAGGGTCTTCGCGAGCCCGTAGACCACGAAGCGCACGAGGGGCACGGGGATCGCCTGACGTCGGTAGGGGGTCCCGGGGTGGCCGCGGGCACACTCAGGGTCGGTCGCGTCCTTCGACCGAGAGCACCCCCATGCCTAGCAGATCGGGGATCTGATCGCCCTCGACCGGTTGGCTGAACAGATAGCCCTGGGCGAACTCGCAGTCGATCTCGCGCAGACGTCGGGCCTGTTCCGTGGTCTCGATGCCCTCGGCGACCGTCTCGAGGCCGAGACTCCGCCCGAGCGACACCACGGCACGAGCGACGGCGTTGGCGTTGGCGCCCGTCGACAGCCCCGTCACGAACCCGCGATCGAGCTTCAACCGCGTCACGGGTAGCTGCGAGAGGTACGACAACGAGGAGTAGCCCGTCCCGAAGTCGTCGAGGGTCAGGTGGACCCCCAGCCGTCGGAGCTCGAAGAGGGTGTCCAGCGTGGTCCCGGCTGACTCCAGCAGGCGCGATTCCGTGAGCTCGAGACAGAGGCGATCAGCGGGCAGACCGCTGCGCGCGAGCACCGCCGAGACCGTTCGCACGAACCCCGGATCACTGAGCTGCACCGGCGAGACGTTGACCGCCAGGACGATGTCCTCGGCCCCGGGCAGCCCGCGCCAGCCGACGGCGGCCTCGCAGGCCTGGACCAGCAGGGCATGGCCGAGGGGAGCGATGAGTCCGGTGTTCTCGGCGGCCGAGATCAACTCCTCGGCACCGATCTGCCCCAGGTCTGCATGGTTGGCCCGCACCAACGCTTCGACCCCGACGATGCGCCCGGTGTCGAGCGTGACGATCGGCTGGTAGACGAGTCGGAAACTCTTCGCGACGTCCTCGTGGGGCGGGCCACCGTCCACGTCGTCGAGCAACGCCCGCAGCACCAACTCCAGGTGCATCCGACGGTGCCCGGTCTCACGCACCTCGTCGGTGAACAGCCGAACGCGTCCCCCACCCTCGGCCTTCGCGTCGTACATGGCCATGTCGGCGTCGCGCAGCAGATCCGTGGCGCGGATCGGGTGCTCGCCACCCACGGTCGCCAGACCCACGCTCGCGCGGACCGTGACCCGGTGGTCGTGCCCCGGCGTCGATCCCGGCACCTGGGGGGTGACGCTGATGGGCTCCGCCACCGTTCGTGCGATGCGAGCCGCCAACTGTTCGGCCACCTCGGGGCGCGTCGGGGCGTCACAGAGCACCGCGAACTCGTCCCCACCGAGGCGTGCGACCGTGTCCTGACCGCGCACGACCTCCTGCAACCGCACCGCGACCGCTCGCAGCACCTCGTCTCCCGCCTCGTGCCCCAGCGAGTCGTTCACCGTCTTGAACCGATCGAGATCGATGAACACGACCGCGGGATGGTGACCCGTGCGTTGTGCACGCGCGATCGCCTGCTCGAGGTGGTCGAGGAACAGCGCCCGGTTGGCCAGACCGGTCAGCGGGTCGGTGAGCGCGAGCCGCGCCATCTCGCGACGGGTCCGGCGCACCTCCGCGGCGTTGGTCGCCACGTCGGTCAACGAGGGCAGACGCCCCCGCGCCAGCACCTGATCGGCGATGTCGATGGTCGGCTGGTCCGACGCCGCGGCCACCTGTCGCAGCCGGAGCATCGCCGCGGCCCGGTCCAGCCCGGTGCTGTGCATCACCAGTTCGGCGGCCGAGCTCAGCCGGTCCCGGTGGCGCAGCGCGGCACGGAGTTGACCGGTCAGTTCGTCACCCTGCTCGTCGAGGTGGAGATCCAGCGCCTGTTGGACCAGATCCGCGATCGTGCGGGCGGACTCGTGCAGTCCCTGGAAGTCGGCATCCTGCCACTCGTGCGGGAGCGCCGAGTAGGCGTTCAGTGCCCCGATCGAGCGACCATCGAGCACGATCGGCACCCCGATGACGGTACGGATCGGACTCGCGGACAGCAGCATGCTCAACCGTTCCCAGCGCGACTCGTTCTGGATGTCGGCGTACATCACGTCCTCGCCCGCGAACGCCTCGTGACAGGGACCTTCGACGCACAGCTCCTCCGCCACCTCCAAGGCCTCGGCCGGGGTCCCGCTCGCGGTGACGTAGCGCAAGCTGCAATCGGCATCGAGCAACAAACAGCCCGCTCCATCGATCGCTCGCGGCGTGGCCGCGTGCAGCATCGCCCGTCGGAGGGCCTCGGCGAGCCCGACCTCGACCGGGTCGGCGGGCGACCAGGCCCCGGCCTCGCTCTCCCTCATCACGTATCCCTGACCACGTCGGGCCCGTCAGCAGCAAGCGCGACCCAGGCACGTCCTGTGCAACCGTAGGTGCCGAGCCGACCTGTTTCCGCGAGAATCAGGGCTGGAAGATGGCGGACCTGACCCCACCGGCCAGGATGAGGTCGAGGGCCATCGGGCCAACCGGTCACGAACCTGCGGGTTCGCCGGCCCCCTCGATCGCTCGCTCGACCGCGGCGACGTCGTCGACCCACAGACGCAGGGTGCGCCGACCCGCGACCTGCAGGGTCACCACCCCGTCGTCGTCCCAGGGACGGGTCGCCGAGCAACTCACGTCCTCGACGGCCGCGAGTTCCACGTCGAGACTCCGCCGGGTCCACCA